>JBQCHW010000365.1:0-24083 GCA_051954315.1 Solirubrobacterales bacterium | reverse complement strand
AGCATCGCCATCCTCACCCTGCGGATGCTCCGCCGCGGCGAGCTGCGCCAAGAGCAGGAGGGTCTGATCCCGCCGGCTCACCCCCATCAGCTCTCCTTCGGAACTGCCGCATAAAGGTCAACGAAGCGTCAACTCTTTTTGACGGCGTTTGCACGGAAGGCTCGCGCCTTTGTGACGCCCCTCTGGTCTACTAGCTGAGCGTCCCCGCTCGCGCCCGAATCCGCCGCTGGGACGCCTTTACTAGGACCCCATGCCGCAGCCGTCGACCCACGTCCCCCCGCAGAACATCGAGGCCGAGGAATCGGTCCTGGGAGCGATGCTGGTCGCCGAGCCGACGCTGACCAGGGTGATCGACGAGGTGAAGCTGAACGCCGGCGACTTCTACCTCGACAAGCACCGCGAGATCTTCGACGCGATCCACGACCTCTATGCCGCCTCGAAGCCGGTCGACGAGCTCAGCGTCAGCGAGGCGCTGACCCAGCGCAACAAGATCGACGAGGCCGGCGGGCGCCACTACGTCTCCGAGCTGGCGGCGAAGGTCCCCGCCGCGGCCAACGCCAAACACTACGCGGAGATCGTCCAGCAGAACTCGCTGCTGCGGCGGCTGCTCGGGGCTGGCCAGGAGATCCAGGGGTGGGTCAACGAGCGCGACGGCGAACCGCGCGAACTCTCCGAGCGGGCCGAGAAACTGCTGTTCGAAGTCGCCCACAAAGAGCAGGCCAGCGACTTCAAGAAGCTCTCCGACATCCTCCACGACGAGGTCGACCGGCTGGAGAAGCTCTCGACCGGCGAGACCGAGATGACCGGCACCCCGTCGGGCTTCCGCGATATCGACGCGGTGACCGGGGGGTTCCAGCCCGGCAACCTGATCATCGTCGCCGCCCGCCCGGCGATGGGCAAGAGCGCGCTGGTCGCGAACATCGCCGAAAACGTCGCGGTCAAGCGCCAGAAGCCGGTCGCCTTCTTCTCGCTCGAGATGTCCGAGGTCGAGCTCGCCCAGCGCTTCATCGCCTGCCGGGCAAGAATCTCCGGCGACAAGCTGCGCAAGGGCCAGGTCAACCAGCGCGACTGGCCGAAGGTGGTCCGCGCCTGCAACGAGCTCGAGGAAGCGCCGCTGTGGTTCGACGACTCCTCCGACCTCGGGATCCTCGACCTGAGGGCGAAGGCCCGGCGACTGCACGCCCAGGAACAGGAGCGCGGCGGCCTCGGCCTGATCATCCTCGACTACATGCAGCTGATGCGCTCCGACGACCACCGCGCCAACCGCGTCGAGCAGGTCGGCCAGATCAGCCGCGGGCTGAAGATCCTCGCCCGCGAGCTCGAGGTCCCGGTCGTTGCGATCTCGCAGCTCTCGCGTGCGCCCGAGCAGCGGACGCCGCCGAAGCCGCAGCTCTCCGACCTGCGCGAGTCGGGGCAGATCGAGCAGGACGCCGACGTCGTCGCCTTCCTCTTCCGCGAGGACTACTACCGCGACCCCGACGAGGAGCCCGACGGCCTCGCCGACCTGATCATCGCCAAGCACAGGAACGGCCCGATCGGGACCAGGAAGCTGGTCTTCCTCGACCGCTTCCCGAAATTCGCCGACCACGCCCACCAGGAGGCGCCGATCGAGCAGCCGGCGGGCGAAGAGCCGCCGTTCGACGCCGCCGCGGCCGCGGGGCCCGACTTCTGATGCCAGCGATCGCCCGCTCCGAGCCCTTCCGCGAACAGGCCTGTCCGCTCGGCGTCTGCGACGGCTCCGGCTGGATTCTCGGGCCCGAAGACATTGCGAGACCCTGCGACTGCCGAGAGCAGCGTCTTAAGCGGCGTCGCACGAAAGGGGTCGCTTCCGTGATCCCTAGGAAGTTTCAGGGTGTGTCCTTCGATCGCCCCCCGGTGAACACTGAAATCGACCCTATGGCTGTTCGAATCACTCGTAGCTACGTAGACAGCCTCAACGAAAACCTGGGCAAGGGCCGTGGTCTCTGGTTCATGGGCAGCACGGGAACCGGAAAGACGACGCTTTCGATGCTCGTATCCAGCCATGCCCTAGCAGCGGGGTACTCGGTTGCCGTTTACACGATGCCAAAGCTTCTAGCTCGAATCCGAGGAACTTTCGAGAGAGATCAGGGCGACGACACTTACCTTCAGTTCTTCGATCGTCTCAGCCAGGTTGATCTACTCCATATAGATGACTTTGGAGCAGAGAAACGGTCGGAGTGGGTCATCGAGCAGCTCTACGCCATCCTCAACGAGCGATACGAGCAAGAACGGTCGATCATTGTCACGACCAATCTCGATTTCTCCGACAAGAAGGTTCAAGCACCGGGAAGCTACCGAGAAGAACCCCAGACGATCAATTGGTTGAAGCGGCTTGAAGACGAGGTTGGACCTCGCACCGTCTCCCGCCTCATTGAGGTATGCGGAGACCCAATTCCGATGTATGGAGCAGACGCCCGCATAGAGGCGCGCGCTATCGGTCGGTAGAACAAGTCAGAATGGCCGCGGCATGCCTGGCGTGGTCATAGTCGGAGCCCAGTGGGGTGACGAGGGGAAGGGAAAGGTCGTCGACCTCCTTGCCGAGCGAGCGTCAACCATCGTCCGCTTCCAGGGTGGCAACAACGCCGGCCACACGATCGTCCGCGGCGGCGAGGAGTTCAAGTTTCACCTGATTCCCTCCGGGATCCTCCACGAGGACAAGACCTGCGTGATCGGCAACGGCGTCGTCGTCGACCCGCGGGTGCTGCTGCGGGAGATCGACGACCTCAAACGCGCCGGGGTCAGCGTCGCCAACTTGCGGATCTCGGCCAACGCGCACCTGATCATGCCCTACCACGTGCTGCTCGACCAGGCCGGGGAGACGAAGCTGGGGAAGCTCTCGATCGGCACCACCCGGCGCGGGATCGGCCCCTGTTACGCCGATAAGGCGCTGCGGCTGGGGATCCGGGTCCAGGACCTGCTCGACGAGAAGATCCTGCGGACGAAGATCCGCGCCGCGCTGGAGCCCAAGCAGCAGGCGCTGCGCGAACTCTCGGTGCAGCGGCGCAAACGGCTGAAGGAGGCCGGCGAGGAGGCGAAGACCGGGGACGCCGGCGCGCAGGAGCCGGACCCGCGGCTCGACCTGCACGCGATGGTCGAGGAGCACGTCAACTACGGCCACCGGCTCGAGCCCCACATCGCCGACACCGCCCGGCTCTGCTGGGAGGCGCTCGACGCTGACGAGACGGTGATCTTCGAGGGCGCGCAGGCGACCCTGCTCGACCTCGACCACGGCACCTATCCGTTCGTCACCTCGTCCAACCCAATCGCCGGCGCCGCTACGGTCGGCGCGGGGATCGGCCCGAAGGACATAGACGAGGTCTGGGGGATCGCCAAGGCCTACGCCACCCGGGTCGGCGCCGGCCCCTTCCCGACCGAGCTCTTCGACGATGTCGGCGAGCAGATGATCCAGCGGGGCCACGAGTTCGGCACCACCACCGGCCGCCGCCGGCGCACCGGCTGGATGGACCTGGTGGCGCTGCGCTACGCGGTCCGCATCAACGGCCTCGACGCCCTGGCGATCACCAAGCTCGACGTCTTGAGCGGCATCGGCCCGCTGCGCGTGGCGGTGCGGTACCGCTCCAAAGAGGGGGCCGAGCTGGACACCTTCCCCTACCACCAGTCGATCCTCCACTCGGCAACGGCCGAGTACGAGGAGCTGCCCGGCTTCGACCTCGACCTCACCTCCTGCCGCCGTGCCGACGACCTGCCGCAGGAGGCTCGCGACTACCTTGGCTTCATCGCCGACTTCGTCGGGGTGCCGGTGCGCCTGGTCGGGGTCGGACCCGACCGCGAGCAGGTCATCTGGCTCAAGGCCTGACCGACCCGGAACCGCTTAGCTGCTCCGGCCGATCGGGCTCGCGGTGGCGATCCACCAGCGGCCTTCTTCCCGCGTGACCGTGACCACCCAATCGTGACCATCGTTGCCGTGGTACTGGGCATAGCCATGCCCTTCCCCCACCCGCAGGCTGACGATCGGCCCGTCCCCGAGGTTGTTCTCGTAGCTGCCCGAGGCCTTATGCCCGAAGAAAGCGAGCGCTTGCGGGCAGTTCTTCACCTTGCCGCCTGATACCTGAGTGGCATCTGTGGCGACCAACTGATGGATGAACGCGGGAGAGAAGTAGCTGCAGTCCTTCGCCCAGTCCTGAGCCGCGCGCGCCTTCATCCAGCCCTGGATCATGTCTGAAACCTGATCCCGTTCCGCCTTCGTCGCCTCCCGGCCGAACGTCTGGACGATGTTGTCCCCGCCCCGAATCAGGAACTCGCGACTGGGCCCCTTCAGCCACGGATACAGGGGCGCCTTACCTGAGGTGTCCGCGACGGTGCTGGAGCCATCGCTTCCGCATCCAGCCGCAATCAGCATCACGAAGACAAGCGCAACTCCCACCCCTAGCTTCACCGCTCCTCCCATGGGCCCCAGTTTACGCAAAAATCCTTCGCGCATTCATTGCTCCTCTACAGTGGGTTGGTGGCTTCCAGTAGACGCTCTGCCAAGTTGAACGAGCGGCTGCCCCGGGGGAGGCACGGCTTGCCGAGGGAGACGGTGACCGAGTCCCAGCGCAGCCGCATCCATCGGGCGATGATCGAGGTCGTCTCCGAGCGCGGCTATCCCGAGACCCGCGTGGTCGATGTGATCGGCGTCGCCGGGGTGTCCCGCAAGACCTTCTACGAACTCTTCGACAGCAAGGAGGACTGCTTCCTTGCCGCCTACGACGTCCTCCTGGACAACCTGCTCGGCGAGGCGACCGAGGCTTTCGAATCGCGGTCCGGTGCGCCGTGGGCGGAGCGGGTCGCCGTTGCCCTGGAAGCACTGCTCACGCACCTTTCGAAGCATCCCGACGAGGCGCGCTTCGCGATCGTCGAGGTCCTCGCCGCCGGCCCCAAGGCACTGACTCGGCGCGACGCCGCCTTGCGGCAGTTCACCGGCTTCCTCGAGTCCGGCCGTTCTGAGACCTCGTTCGAGCTGCCCGGGATCACCTCGATCGCCGTTGCGGGCGGCGTCAACGAGCTCCTCTACAGCGAGATCCTCCACGGCGCCGCCTCGCGGCTGCCGAGCCGCCTGCCCGACCTGATGTTCTGGATCACGCTCCCGTACTTAGGGGCGGAGGGGGCTGCCGCGCAACGGGAGCGGGTCCGTCTCTCGATGCAGCCCTCCTGAGAGATGCAAGACCGCTCCTTTTGGTGGACCGGCGGGTTTACGAAGAACGTCCGGGTGGTAGTTTGACCCGCTGGAGAGAAGTTGCAAGCACACGCTTCCGACGGCAGAGGCCCTGGGACGGGCAGGCCGCAAAGGAGAGACATAGAGGATATGCGCAAGTACCTGATGTTGACGATGGCCCTTGGGGCCCTGATCGCGGTCAGCGTGGCGGGCATCGCCAGCGCTGGCAACAAGCCGGTCACGGTGCAGCAGGGGAATCTCAAGTTCACCTTCAACGGCGGGTTCAGTCCGACCACGCTGCCGAAGAACAAGCTGGCTCCGATCTCGCTGCAGGCCTCGGGCAAGATCGCGACGCTCGACGGGACCCACCCGCCGGCGCTGAAGGAAGCGATCGTCGAAACCGACAAGAACGGCACCATCAGCACCAAGGGCATCCCCGTCTGCACGTCGGGCAAGCTGCAGGCCCGCGACACCAAGGCGGCTGAACAGGTCTGCGGAAAGTCGATCATCGGCACCGGCAACACCACCGTCGAGGTCCAGTTCCCCGAACAGAATCCGGTCAACGTCAACTCGAAGCTGCTGGTCATCAACGGCGGCACCTCGGGCGGCAAGACGACCCTCTTCATCCACGCCTACTTCTCGGCGCCGGTGACCGGGGCGATCGTCACGACCGTGAAGATCTCGAAAGTCCACAACGGGCGTTACGGCCTCAAATCGGTCGCTTCGATCCCGAAGATCGCCAACGGCGCCGGTTCGGTGCTGAACTTCAACCTGGCGATCAACAAGAAGGGCGTCCTGATGGCGAAATGCCCGGATGGCAAGCTCCAGGCCCACGCCACCTCCGTCTTCTCCGACGGGACCAAGGCCTCGGCCGGCATCGTCCGGACCTGCAAGGGCAGGTAAGGAAGCGTCGTCCAAGGAATTCCCTTGAGACATGCAGCATTGACGAAGGGCGGCCAGTTGGCCGCCCTTCTCTTTGTCCTAATGCTGTTGGGGCGGCCCGACACGGCAGCGGCCGATATCCCCTGGGGCGCCGGTTGCGTACCCCTGGCGGAAGGCGCGACCAGGACTGCGGCGAATTGCGGCGCGAGCCTGGTCGATGGTGAAGCGATTCCGCCACCGGGAGCTCCGCCGGCGGTAAAGCAGGTGATCCGCGCCGCGAATGAGATCCGCCACCGGCCATATGTGTGGGGCGGCGGACACGGCAGCTGGTTCAGCAAGGGCTATGACTGCTCCGGCGCCGTTGGCTATGCGCTGCACGGGGCCGGGCTGCTCGCCACGACGATGGTCTCCGGGCAGCTCGAGTACTGGGGTACGGGCGGGGCCGGGCGCTGGATCAGCGTCTACGCCAACCGCGAGCACGTCTACATGGTTGTCGCCGGCCTGCGCTTCGACACCCGCGGCAACCCCGCGGGTGTCTCAGGCCCTCGCTGGCACCGCAGCTGGGCGGACCCGCGGAAGTTCACCGCGCGCCATCCCGCCGACCTTTAAGCGGCCGGCGGGAGCCGGGTCACACTACGCAGGCGTCGAGACCGTAGCCTTCGGCGGCTTCATTCGCCTTGCGAAACGGCAGGTTCCCGGCGATAGCGGTCTGCGGACTGGCCTTGACTTTGGCCGCTGCTTCTTCCATCGCGGCGACGAGGGCTTCCACCTTCGCCTCATCTCCCTTGGGAGCCCCGAGGTCAGCGATTTCTTCCGCGGCGCCTTCGTAGAAGGGAACCGCCTTATCGGCCGCTTCCCGCTGAAGAGCTTTCTGATCGTCATTGGGATTCGCGGATTTGATGATCTTGAGGATCTCTTTTTCCCGCGCTTCCGTGGCTTCCACGCAGATTGCGTTCCCCTGCTTGACGAATTCCGACTTGGTCAGCGCCTCATCGCTGCTACCCCCGCAGCCGGCGGCCAGCAAAGCAAAGACCAGGAGGACGACCCCTCCCAACACCCCCATCGACTTACTCACGATTTCTCCCTCATAGCAGTCCTATTACCCCTGATTAGACAGGGGACTGTATCGCAAAAAAGAGGCAGCCCGCGTAAAAGGCCGAAGGCGGTCCCGGAAGGGACCGCCTTCGGCTTCATGCGATGGAGCGAGTGCTATTCAGCCGTGACGGCGAAGGAGCCGAAGCCGAACAGCTGGGCTTCCGTGGGGTTGAATTTGGCGAGCGCCGCTCCCCACGCGAACGGTTCAACATTGTCCGGTGCAATGCCTTCCTTGGGGTAGAGGCAGAGGAAACCGGGTTCCGCTGAGGGTTCTACCGCGGTGCCGGGGCAGTTTGCGGTAGGCGATCCCGAAACGACTTCAGCGGTGGGTACTTCTTCCAGCGGAATGTTGAAGGAGATCGTGTCGATGAGCAGACCTTCTTTGCTGACGCCCAAGCTCCAGGCACCGGTCTCCGTCTCCGTAGAGGGCAAGACGCCGCCCGCGACCCAAGGGGACCCTTCCGGGCCACGGTCGCCGGTATCGCCCTTATCTCCCTTGGCGCCGGTATCGCCCTTGGCGCCGGGCGCACCAGCCGGGCCCTGCGGGCCAGCGGGGCCAGGTTTACCCGCGGGGCCGCGTTTGCCCGCGTACTTCTTCGCAATCTTCACGACCTGCTTTTCCTGCCGCTTGGTGAGACCGCCGGCAGCGAAGGCAGCGCCCGTCAGAGCGGCGACAAGCGCGACAATCGCCACGATCAAACCGGCCGTGCCGAGCTTTCCATGCAATCTAGAGAGCATCCACTTTCCTCCTAATCGTTTTTCAAGCTGGCGCCGACCATTTCGGTCATGGGACGTCAACGCGTAGAGCGCACCGGCAAGGTCCGAGCGGTTGCTCCCCCAAGCCTTGGCTTATCTCCCGTCCTTGTCCCCTCCGGTCCCCCATTGAAGGTCCGGCGCGTCCCTGGCGCGCCGCTTCAAATCTAAAGTACGTCTTCAACCATGTCAAGGTACTCGCTTGGTGCTGTTGCCTTGCACTTCTTGAGCATTGCTCTAGATTGACTGCATGAGCGCTGGAGCGACGGTCAAGGTGGTGACGTTGGGGCCCGAGGGGACCTGTCATGAGCGGGCCGTCCGCCGCTATCTGGACTTCCAAGGCGTCGAGGACTTCGAGATCGATTTCATCGCCGACTTCCTCGACGGCCTCGAGAGGATCCGGGGGCAAGAACACGCGTTCCTCGTCCAATGCAGCGCCCACCCGAAGGTCCACGAGGTGACCGAGCGCTACTGGAACGAGATCTTCGTCGTCGACACCTTCATCTATCCGACCAAGGCTCTGGCGGTGCTGGCTCGGCGGGAGGTCGAGGAACCTAGGTCGCTCGGCCTCGTCCCGGCCACTGCGGGCTACATCGACCGCGGGGACTGGGAAGAGATCGTCGACGTCCAATCGAAGCCGATCGTTGCTGAAGAGCTGCTGGCCGGCCGCTATGACGCCGGCCTCACCCACCTCGAGCACCTCGCGGCGCATGAAGACGAGCTGCGCCTAGATCTCGAGATCGGCGAAATCGATACGACCTGGGTGGTCTACGGAACGGAGAAGCGGTTCTGCGGTGAGGTGATCGGGATCCCCTCGCCACAGCTCTTTCGCTGAGATCGTTGGCGGCGATGGGGGCATCCCTAGCCGTCCAAAGGCGTTCCTGGAGTGGCGACGGTGTAGTTGGCAGCCCAGAATGCTTCTGACGGGCAGGAGAAGCCGCCGCTGATCTTCATCAGTTTGGGTGGTGCTAACTGGAAGCCTCGCCGGGGCGCCGGATTCTAAGGTGCAAGGACGGTCCCTACGGTGCCCGGGGGCGATGTCAGAGTGGGTGAGGCAGAGGCGTTGCTGGCGGCAGCATCAGCGAAGCAACGGCGACAAGCGCGAAGCCGAGAAACGCACGGACCGCCCTTGGGCGGCCCGTGCATCACTTCGAGTACCTGTTCTGCTTTATGCAGAACTCGATCCCGCTATGTGATCGTCAGCGACGACGGAGTTGTGCCGACGTATGTACCCGTCCAGGTGCCTTCGGACGCACAGAAGAAGCTACCGGTGATCTTCTTCAGTTTCGTGGTTTCGACGGTGACGTGCCAGCCGACGCCCGGGATCAATTTGCCAATCGCGGTGCCGGTGCTGCCGCCGCCGTAGACGCAGCTGATGCCGAGCGCTGTGTCATTGACTGTCACTTCGTTGTTGAACGCCGTAACCGTCCCATCATCGCCGATTGTCAGCGAGCCGCTCGCGAGAACGGTGGTGTGCTTAGTGCATTTGTTGAATGACAGCGTCGTGATATTGCCCGCAGCGTGGGTCGTGTTATTGGTAGTGACGGTGCCGTGCACTGTCGATTCGGTACATGTATCTTCGATGCCGGCTTTCAGAGTTGCCGTGCCTTTCAACGAGGCATCGATTGTGCCTGTGTACTCTTCGCCGTTCGGGCCTGTGAGAACCGGGGCGGCTGAGGCGCTGCTGGCGAAGGCCATCAGCGACGCGGCAGCCACGATCAGCAGACCGAGCATCTTTACGTGCTTCATGTGATTTCTCCTTGGCTTCCGGCGCGTTTGCGCCGGGGATTCATTTCTCCTGTAGGGCAGGGTGGTTACCCCTGCCACATCCCGAGATTGTCACTCGGGAACGCCCGAGTTCTACCAAAGAACCGTCGATTAGTCAAGGTCCGCTGAGGGGCGTTGGCGCGAAGCGGAACACCTTGGCTTAAGCTCAAGACGCCTCGACGGGGCGCCCTAAGGGCGCCCCTCTATTAGGCATCGCCCTCGGTGGATCGAGCTATGTAACGAAGAGCGACGTCGGTTTTGTGATGATGTAACTGGCGGTCCACGTTCCCTCTGAGGAGCAGAAGAAGCCGCCGCTGATCTTCTTCAGATGGGTGGTGCTCACCTGGAGTTTCGCGGGGGTTCCCCCCACCAGGGTGCCGAGGGCGGTGCCAGTGACCCCGCCGCCGTAGACGCAGCTGATGCCGAGGCCTGTGTCCTTAATTGTCACTTCGTTGTTCAGCGCAGTCACAGTGCCATTGTCCGACACTGTTAGCTGGCCGTTGGCGAGGGTGGTCGTATCCTTGGTGCACGAGGCGAATGAGAGGGTGGTGAGAGACCCTGCGGCGTGAGTCTCGTCGTTGGTGCCAACGGCCAATGCCGCAGTCGATTGCGTGCATGTGTCTTCGATGCCCGCTTTAAGCAAGGAGGAGGCGCCATTTTGAAGAGTTGCTTCGAGCGTGCTGCCAACAGCGAGATTGGTGCCCGCCGGCGATGTGAGAACCGAGGTCGCAGAGGCGTTGCCCGCTAATGCCATCAGTGATGCGATGGTCATGACCAGTAGGCCGAGCTTCTTTGCGTGCTTCATGTGATCTCCCTTACCTCCAGCGATATCGATGCCGGAAGCTGCGTCAGCGGCAAGTCCCGGTTGCCTGCCGTGCTTGCCGCGAGATTTTCAGAACCTAGGGAGGGTCTATCAGGCCTCTAGCTAATAGTCAAGGATAATTGTGCAATGTGCCCGCTGTCTATCTTTTGGCGCGGCAGGAGGCGACCGCGATAGGCGGATCGGTGGTGCGCTGGCGGCCGTTCTGCGCTTTCAGCTCGAGGCGGACGCGGTGGGCACCGCGGCAGAGGCTGATGCTGTTTTCGATTAGACCTCGCTTGCCACCGAAGAGGCTCATCGTGAACTTGGTGACCGGAGCGTCGGGGACGTGCAGGAAGCGGGTGCGCACGCGAGAGCTTTCGCTGCCCTTCTGGGCGACGGAGTCGATGTAGCCGACGAGGATGATGTGGATCTGGCCGCGCAGGTCGGCGACGATGTCCGGGAGTTCGCGGGCGCCGCCGTTGGAGCGGAAGTAGACGTTGCCCTTCAGCGGCTTGTCGAGCAGCGGCGTCCTTGCGGTGGCGTGGCCGAGGATCGAGATCTTCGGGCACTTTTCCGCATCGAACTGCACCCGGGTGCAGGGGGTTCCGATGTGGGAGTTGTCGATGAACAGGCCGGCCGGCAGGGTGACCACGGCGGCCCTGGTGTTGGCCTGGTGGGGCTTTTGGGTCAGGACCGCCTTGACCGCGGGGTTGCCGGTGCGCTTGGTCGACCCCCTGAACGAGAGCTTGAGCTTTGGCTTGTAGGCCAATTTGTCGCAAGCCGTGGCCTGGAAGCTGTCGCTCGGTTCGGCCGAGGCCCCGTTGGCGGCAGTGACCGTGGCGGTGATCTTCTTCTTCGCGCAGCTGGTCGGGTTCAAAGTGAAGCGCTTACGATCGATCGAGACGTGGATCACTCGATAGGCGATCGGCACCCCTTCGAGGATCTGGGGCAATGGATCGGTGACCACGGTCGCCAAACCGGTTTCGGGAGCGATACGGATGCCGGCGCGGTTGACCACGGTGCCGAGATCGAAGGGGCCAGCCTGGGCCGGGACCACCGAGACGACCGAGTAGGGAGCCCCCTTGTAAGGGCCGGCGAGGTAGGCGGCGGTCGGGCTCTTGCCGGGCTGAGGGATCCAGAGCGGCGCGCTGCCGACGCCCGCGGCCGTCGTCACCGTGCCTACCTGAGAGGCAGCCGGGCAGGCGCCCGAGGCAGCGTCCGAGTCGGAGCAGAGCGGAACGCCGCCGACTTTGGCCAATAGGCCCTGGGGCAGGTGGATCGCAATCTGCTGTGGGTTCGCTTCCCCGTCAGAGCGAGTGAGCGTGAAAGTAAAGGGCGCGTAGTCGCCGGCGCTGGCGCGGGCGGTTCCGGCGGCGATCTTCGGGGCGAAGCCGCCCTTGCCGCACCCCGTGGAAATCTGCATCGGCGCATCGCCATCCACCGCCGCCCTGCCCGACCAGGGCGCGAAGGAATAGTGGGTCGCGTAGCTACCGCAGGAAGAGGGCGTCGCCAGCGGAGCCCGCGGGCCCCCTGAGAAGTGCAGCCTGAACTCTTCGAAGGGCACCTGGGGCAGCCCGCTCAGGGAGGGAATGCCGTCGAAGACCGTGCTGAGCTGGCCAGTCAGCGGGTTGGCCTGGATCTCGGCGGGCAGCTTCAGGCGGACCCCTTGTTCGTCGGTGATCAGCCAAAAGCCGAAGAGACGACCCGGCTCAGGGGTGCGCTGGTAGATCGACCCTTTCAAGGTCCGCTTCAGAGCAGGCACCTCGAGTTCGGCGCTGCCGAGTTTCGCAGCGTCGGGGCAATGGGGCGGGTCGCTGGTGCCGTAGCCGGCCTCCTGATCGCTGCAGGCAGCCAGCCCGTCGCCGGCCGCGGGGTTGATCGCGAAGCCCTCGGGAAGGGTGACGTGAGCGCTTTTCAAGGTCGAGTTGCCGAGCGTGTTCGGCGCTTCGCTCTGCGGGACCTCGACGGTCACGTCGAGGCCGCTGGGAGAGGCGGCTTCGTGGGTGGTCGGATCGATAGCCATGCTGGCTTCGAAGCCGACTAGGCCGCAGCCGGTGATCTGCGGAAAGGAGCTGCTCTTGCTCTTCGGCTGGTCGGGTAGTTGATAGCTGACGGCGGTGACCGAGACCTGGCGCTGACTGGAGCAGTCGGTGGGATTGGTGAGGAAGGGGATTTCCGGACGGATCTGGGTAGGCGGAGGAGATTTGCCTTCCAGAGCATCTTTGGGGGTCAGCCGCAGGGAATTGTGGCTGTCGGCGGCAGGAACCCCCCAAAAGGTGCTCTGGGCGGCGATCAGGGTGGCGGCGGCGGGCGCACCTTCGATTGCCGCGGTGAGGCTGTAGTCGATCGGGTTGACGCGGATGTTGACCAGAGTCGGGTACGGGCCGGCGAAGAGCCCGAACCGGGCGACCACGTCTCCGCCAGGGGCCTCCATATTGTAGATCGGCTCGAGGAAGGTGCCGGCGTTTTTGCCGCCGAGCGTGACTTCGCTGACGCCGACCTGCGAGGAGACGGGACATTCGCTTTCGGCCGCGAGCTCACCGAACTGGGCCAAGGTGCAGGCCGAGATGTGCTGGGGGTTGCCGATCATGCCGGGCGGCAGGCTGACGAAGATGTCGCGGGTGAGCGCGAAGGGTTCGCCCCCTTTTTGGGCGAGCGAGAAGCCGACCGTGAGATCAGCATGCGCTCCGGCCTGGGAGCTGGACAGCGAGGAGGAGACCGACTCGACCGCGTAGCGATCGAATTCTCCGATCGCCAGGGCCGGGGCCGTTGCCATCGCCAGCCAACTTGCGGTTGCCGTCAGCAAAAGTGCGGCCCGGACGAGTGCTCGGCTGCTCATTTCGAGCCCCTCCCCTTCGAGGTCGCATGGCGATGGTGGTGACGGCGGTGACGATGCTTCTTCACGCAGCGCGCCCTGCCGTGTCGGCGGACCAAGCGCTTGCCTTTGGCGCAGCGGCGATGAGGGAGGTTCCCGGCGGCTGGAAACGAGGTTGCCGCGCTCGGCAGCGAGGGTTGGGGGGTCGGAGCGGGATGGCACCCTTCCCCCTGACACGGCGAGGCCGTTTCTGCCTCCGGAAAGCCGCCGCCAACCCGGGCGTCGTAAATCGAGGTGGTGGCATCGGCGTCGTCGCCCGTCAGGAGGTCTCCGCTGCGGAAGAAGACGTCGTTGCCGCTTTCGCTGGCAGCGAACAGGTCCTCGTCGCGTTCGCTGCGCGGGGAGGAGATCAGATAGACGCAGCCGCCGGCCTCAGTGCAGCTACCGGTGCCTTGCGCCTCCCACTCATAAACATCCAGCTTCCCGTCGACGTCCGCGGCCACGAGCGGTTCGTAGCTCTGGAAGAAGGCGCGCCGCCCGTCGGAGCTGAGGTTGAGCAACCTATCTCGCAGGACGCCGAAGTTCAGCCCTGGAATCCTCCCCGGCAAGCTCTGAAGGCTGGCGTCACTCGAGGCCGCCGTCCCGGTCGGGATGCACGACAGGCAGCTGAGAGTTCCCCCGTCATAGCGGTAGATCTCCGTGTGGCCGTCGGGGTCATACCCCGCGAGCGGAGCCCGGGACTCGAATAGCAGCGCCCCGCCATTGGGAGTCGTCCGCGAGGTCTCGGTGGCCGGGAGCGATTCAAGCGACTTGATCCACTGCCCGAGCCCGGCCTTGAATCCGCCACCGAGTTCTTCTTCTACGTCTTCTGACTCGACCGTCCCCACGAAGCTGACCTGGCCTCCGCGTGAAACATAGAGATTGTCCTCGGTCGCTTTGGCATGTGCTCCGTTGGGATTCGCTTTAGTCGTCAACACGTCGGGCGAGATGAAGTAGGCGGTGCTGCCATCGGCGGAGATGTTGACCGGCGTCGCGTCACCGCCAGTGCTGAATTGGATCGCGGCTTCGGTGGCGGTGTCGTAAGCGAAGAGGTTTCCTCCATTGAGGTAGAAGATCCGCCCGCCGCCTTCGGCGAGGCCTGCATAGGTGAGACCTTCGCCAATCTCATAGGTTTTGTCATTGTTTTGGCGCAGATAAAGCATGCTGCTGCCTTTCAGCCTGAACGCGACGCCAGCGCCGTCCAGGGAAACTCCGACCCAATCAGCGTCTTCGCCAGGCGCTGGGGTGACATCCCCCGGTAGCAACGAGACGACATGGGTGACTTCGTCGGGGGTGCGGTCGTAGATCGCCCTGGTTCCCGAGGGCGGCGCATTGGGCTCGAGCTGGAGGGGATTATTCCCTCCGATAAAGAGGATGTGGGAGCCATTCGGCCCAATGAGCTTCGCCTGCACTTCACGGTCGACTCCCAAACTGCCACGCCCCACAGGCTCCGAGTGACCGTCCGGATAGTGGATGTAGGGATTCAGGAAGAAGCCTTCTTTGCCGTTTTCTCCACGGTTATTTTCGCCCCAGAAGGAGTGTTCCTGATCGGTCGAGAAGCCGCCCGGCGTGGGTTTCGGCGCTTCGGTGCCGGTCGGACTGACCAGTTCGGTCGTCCAGCCATCGCTGTCTCGCCGTGCCAGGTAATCGTCCCCGTCGCCCGATCCTGCGGCTTCGAAACCGGGGATTGCCCCGCCTTCAATCCGGAAGCTCGCCTTGCTGCCGTCTGGGGAAGCGTGCAGCTGCGGGAAGTAGCGCCCGCCGTCACCAGCCCCCCGCGGAGTCCGTCCGCCGGTGTCTGGAGGGGTGACGAGCTCGTAGGCCCGGCAATCGGGGAGGGAGGCAGAGGGGCCGATGCGCAGGGCGTCATTTGCACAGGGACCGCCCAACAGCGGGCTGGAGTAAGTCCGGAAGCTGCCTTCTACTTCCGAGGCGGCAATTTCGTTCTGTGCGACTACACGGAAGCGATAGACAATGCCCGGGGAAAGGCCGGTAATGGCAGCCGAAACTGGCACCGTGGCAATCCCTGCAGCCAGCGTGCCCTCGGCCGCGACGGTTGCTCCATCGAAGCCGGAGCTTTTCGTCGTATATTCGATGCGGTAGGTCGTCTGGCCACCGTTGGGGTTGACCAGCGCCCCTAGGACCGCCTCGGTTTCGGCAATCCCCGATGCCGTGACCGATTCCACCTCCGGCGCATCAACCGATGAGAACCTGAACGCAAAGGTGTGATGCAATTTCCCTTCGGCAACGGAAGGTATGAAGAAGGTCCGGCGGTTGGGACTGGAGAGCGAATTGTCCACGGCGATCTGAAGCCCAGGCACGGGGGCTCCTTTGAAACCAAAGTATTTGTAGGTGTTGAGGAGTTCTTCGTCAGATCCCAGCCCCATTCCAAATTCGTAGACCACGGGGGTTCGCACGAGCTCTGAGACGAACAGGTTGCCGCTGGTTTCGTCGACTGCCAGCGTGTCCTGGCCGAACGGGGCGAGCAACTTGCCGTTTGCGGTGCTGTGGCCATCGATGCTGCCGAGATACGTGTGTGGCGCTTTCAATTCGAACACCTCGATAACGGTGCCGGTTTCGGCAGGTCCAACCTCGCTTACGTAAAGTCGGTCGTTGGCATGGTCGACCGCAACGAATACGGTGCCGGCGCTCAGCGCCGTGCTGCCGATCGTCGAATCCAGCAGTACGGGTCCTTCTTTGGCGGAACTCCATTCCGCCACACATTTCCCCCCTGAGGTGACGAAAAGATGGTTGGTCACCGGGTCCACAGCGAGGCCGACGATCCCACCCGCGGAATGCTCGGAGCAGGGAGCGCTGGACCCTTCGTGTTCGATGATGATCTCGCCGGGATCGGCGTAGCTGATCTGTCCAGCCATCGGGTCGTAGGTTCCGGTAGGCCTGAACAGAACCACCTGATGCAACCCGTTGAGAACGTTCTGCAACTGGTTGACGTAGAGGTTGCCTTCTGAGTCGACCGCCAGCGTTCTCGCGCCCGGTACATCCACCTCGGTGATGAAGTCTCCGCTCGGGCTGAAGACATCGACGCGTCCCCCGGTCCCCCCTTCCACGTGGCTGCTCACGTACATATTGCCGAACGAGTCGACCGTGATGTTCGGGTTTTCGAAAGTTGCGCTTGGTCCCGGTGGGCCCGGGCACCACGGGTCGGGGACTTCATCGGATTTTTCCGTTTCGCAGCTGCCGGTCAGCGACAAGGTGGGATCGAAGAGGTGCTGTTCGATTGCCGCCTCGGCTTTGAGCGGACCAATGAGCGCGAAGAGGCAGAGCAGCAGCAAGGTGGCTGGCATAGCCCTAGCCGCGTCGAAATGAGTCTGCTTCGCACTTCCCCTGCTCATCGCTTCACATCTCCCCCCGTCTGGCTCCATCCGTCGATCGGAGCGCTCGGTCTGGGCACCGTACGATATTTGAATAGTCGTGTCAAGGAACGGATCTGGTGCCTGTCTCCTCAAAGAAGACGGGCCGCCCGAGGGCGGCCCGTCCGTTTGTGCAGACTAAGACGCGGTCTGCGGTACAGCTGGTACCGAGTCTCTATGTAACGAACAGAGAAGTCGGGTTTGTAACGAGGTAGTTAGCGGTCCAGGTGCCTTCGGACGCGCAGAAGAAGCTGCCGCTGATCTTCTTCAGTTTCGTGGTGCTGACCACCAGTTTCGCCGGGGACCCGCCGGTCAGAGTGCCGAGAGCGGTGCCGGTGGTGCCACCGCCGTAGACGCAGCTAATGCCAAGTGCTGTGTCATTGACTGTGACTTCGTTGTTGAACGCCGTGACCGTGCCATTGTCGGCGATTGTAAGTTCGCCCGACTTGATGGTGGTGGTGTCTTTGGTGCAGCTCGAGAACTGGAGGCCTTTCGGAGTGCCTTCGCCGATGGTGCCTTTAGCGTGTTCCGTGTTGTTGGTGCCCACGGTTCCGGTCACAGACGACACGGTGCATGTATCTTCAATGCCGGCTTTAAGCGTGGCCGAATTTCCTTTTTCAAGCGTTGCTTCGATCGTGCTGCCGACCGCAAGGTTGGTTCCCGCCGGTGATGTGAGGACCGAGGCGGCAGAGGCGCTGCCAGCGAAGGCCATCAGCGACGCGGCGGCCATGACCAGCAGACCGAGCATCTTTACGTGCTTCATTCAATTCCTCCTTGGATACCGGCGCTCCGATGCGCCGGAGTTGTTTCCCTCGCCATTAGTAGCTGCTGGAAGCAAACAATCAAGGAAGTTGGAGCGGACGGCGGGGTGTGCTTTGGGAATTCGGCTTTATTCCTTCTCTATTCCCTGCAAACCGCGTGCGACCAACTCTTGCGGGGCTCAATTCCGTGCGGTGCTTCGAGATGCGGCAACCGGACGGTCGACCGCCTCTGCGGGCACGAGCGCTTTGCGAAAGCCTTCGGCCACGGCAAAGGCAAGAGTGGCGTCGCCGCCGACGTCGACCTCATCTTCGTCGCCGCGGCCGATCCAGCGATACCAGCCACGGGCGGTCCCGGTCGCCCAGGCGTCCGCGCTCCGGTCGAGACGAGCCGTGGCCGAGATGGTCCTGCCCTGCTCGAGCGTGACCGTGGTGCCGACGTGGCGCAGCTCAGACCCGCTGCGAAGCTGGACCGCAAGTCGACAGCTCCCCGATAACTCGGTCGCCAGTCGCAGCGATGGGAGCACGAGAAGGAAGACCGCCTCGACGTCGAGGCGGCCGATCGGGTTGGTGCGGGTGGGAGCGTGGCGGCGCTCCCAGGCCGCCGCCGCGATCAGGGGTGCGACCGCTTCCCCGAGCCAAGCGGTTGCTCCATAGGGCGTGCCGCGGCCGTCTCCGCTCCGCCTCGGCTCCGCCAAGCCGACCCGGCGCATCGCGGTCAGTCGCCGCTCGAGGGTTGGGTAGCTCACCTGCGGTATGGCCCGCGCCAGCTCCGTCAGGGTGCAGGGCCGGGCCGCGAGGGCCCGCACCACTGCCGTGTCCCAACCGTCGACTAAGGCCTTCACCGCACTCTTTGCCGCTGGGCTGCCAAGCGCGATCGGTCCGTTGGGGCCCGCTTTCAGCCACCTCTGCAGGACGTCGGCGGACCGAATGAGGTCATCCCCCGCGTCGGTCAACTCGTAGCTCACGGCTCCGGGAAATCCCGCCGCCTGCTTCCTCTCGAGGACTCCCCAATCCGCCAGCGTCCGCAGGTACGCGCGCAGGGTGCTGGCCGGCGGCAGGCCGGCAGCTTGACTGAGGTCCGCGAGGGAGCGCTCCTCCTCATGCAGGGAGGTGAGCAGCCGCACGTTCAGCGGCGCGGCCAGCAGGCTCAAAGCATTGGCACCAGCACGCATTCTCAGCCCCCTGTTCCTCGACTGGTCCGGGCTACCTGACAACGCGTCCAAATTAGCACAAGAAAACCCGAGTATTTATCCTCGAGCTACGTCCATCGGCGGGCGGTGGGTCAGCTCTTGCGGCCGGCGGCGAAGATCTCGAACTGGGAGTCGGTGGGGTCCTTCGGTCGGCCGTTGCCGTGGAAGACGCGCTCCAGCGTCATCCCGACCGAGGCGTAGATCTCGCGCAGCTCGTCGACGTCGTAGAGGCGCTGGCGAAATTCGATTCGCTTGTCGAGGTTGTCGAGGACCTCGCCGAATTTGACCGGGATCATCGCCCCTTCCATGTAGCGCTCCTTCTTGTTCCAGCGGTGCTCGACGAGTTCGACCATGGTCGCGCTGGGGATCCAGGAGCGCTGCGGCAGGTGGGCGCGGGCGTAGAGGACGTTCGGGACCTGGATCAGGTTCTGGCCGCCCTGCTTGAGGGCGCGGGAGATGATCTCGAAGGTGCGGTGGTTCTCCTCGTCGGTCTCGAAGTAGCCGACGGCACCGTCGTTGAGGTTGAGGACGATGTCGAACTCTTCCTCGAACTCCAGCTCGCGCAGGTCGCCCTGGATGAACTCGGCCTCGAGGCCCTGCTCCTCGGCGTCCTTGCGGGCGATCTCGACCAGTTCCTCGCCGATCTCGACGCCGACGACGGAGAAGCCCTGGCGGACCAGCTCCAGCGAGTGGCGGCCGGTGCCGCAGGCGAGGTCGAGGATTCGCTCGCCGCCTTGCGGCCGCAGCATCGTCAGCGCCCGCTTGATTTCCGACTCGGTCCGCTCGGTCCAAGCCATCTCCGCGCTCATGCCGGTGAAGGCGGTCGCGTACCAATCCTGCGGAATCTCGTCCTGAAGAACCGTCATCTCCATCTCCCTTGCAGCTTCCCCATTGCGCAGAGAAGCTTAAAAGATCAGGAGTTGTGGTGCTGACGCTCCTCGCGCCGGTGCCGGCGAACGAGCGGGGCGATGTAGCCGATCAGGACCCCGATCGCCGTCGCCAGCAGGATCACCACGATCAGCGGCGCCTTGAAGCTGGCGAAGAGGACTTCGAAGCTGACCTCCTGCGAGTTCTGCAGGGCGACGATGAGGACCAGGGCGCTGAGGATGCCGACGAGCCAGGCGCGCCAGTTGACGGGCTTCTTCTGCGGCTCCATCTGCCGATCCTATTCCCCGGGATCAGGCAGACTTATGCCATGGGCACCGCGCAACGTCCCGACCCGACCGAGTCGGTCCGCCACAAGCTTCGGCCGCTCTTCGACCAGGTGGTGATCAAGGAGCTCGACCAGGACCGGGTGCGGCGCTCTGGCCTGGTTGTGCCGCCGGGAACTCATGAGCCGCCGCCGGAGCAGGGCATCGTCCTCGCGATCGGACCCGGGCTCGACTGGTGGGCGGGCGCGGGCGTCGAGATGCCGGTGGCGCCGGGCGATCACGTCGTCTTCCCGTCGGCCGCCGGCGTCTGGGTCGAGGTCGACGAGGAGCGGCTGCTGGTCTGCCGGGTGACCCAGCTGCTCGGCGTGCTCGAGTCGGCTTCGCTCGCCGAAGCCTAGGTCAGACAGCCGCGGGCTCGAAGAGTCGCTTGCTGCTCAGCATCCGCTCGTCGGCGGCGCGGATCAGGGTCTCGAAGTCCTGGCCATCGTCGGGGAAGACGGCCCAGCCGATCGAGGCCGACGGGGACGGGGTGCCGGCGTCGGAGTAGCTGCTGGCGACGGCGTGACAGACCGATTCGGCGAGGTTGCCGACGGCGTCACCGTGGACGCCAGGGGCGACGACCGCGAACTCGTCGCCGCCGATCCGGGCGAGGGTGTCGCCCGAGCGCAGCATCGACTGGGCACGCTCGGCGACCTGGCGGAGGATCGCGTCGCCGACCGGGTGGCCGTGGGTGTCGTTGATCGCCTTGAAGTCGTCGAGGTCGAGGATCAGCAGCGCGAGCGGGGTCTCGTCGCCTTGACGGCGGCCGCCGCGGGGGCGGGTGCGGGCGGCAATCTCACCCTGCAGCACGGCATCGAACCGGCGCCGATTTGCGACCCCGGTGAGGGGATCGCGGTGGGCGATGTCGCGCTGGTGCAGCTCCGCCTCGAGCAGCCGCTTCCGCAGCCCGATCAGCACCCAGGTCGCCGAGAGAAAGCCGGCGACGAGGGCGACGTAGTGGGGCAGGAAGGCCTCGTCGATCGCGTTGCCGTCGTAGACGATCGGGGTGCCGGCGACGAGGATCAGCTCGATCGAGAGCGGCCAGGCCCAGCGGGTGGGGAAGAAGAAGGCCGCGTAGAGAAGCGTCGTTACGAGCATCGGCTGGACGAAGCTCATCGCCCCGCCGGTGAGGAAGATGCCGAGGCCGATGACCGGGATCGTCAGGGCCATCCCGATCCCCAGGACCGTGATCGTGGCGCGGTCCCAGCGCAGCCAGCCGAGCGCCGAGACGACGCCGTAGAGAAAGAACAGGCCGCTGAGGGCGTAGACCCAGCCGATCGGCACGTGCTGGGCGCCAGGCAGGTAGCAGCTGGCGACGGTGATGAAGGAGGCGAGGATCCAGAGGACGCCCGAGATCCTCCCCATCCGCGCTCGCTCGTCCGGCGTCTCGGCGAAGGCCGGCATCGCGGTCGAGGAGGCGGGCGGAGCCATACCTCCTCATCGGCCAGCGAGCGGTGACCTTTAAGTACCGCTGAGTAGTCGGCTCAGCCGACCTCGGAGAAGACCGGCTCCGGCTCCTCCTGCGGCACCGGCATCTCCTGCGGGCGCGGCGCCCGCAGGACGAAGACCGCGATCGCGACGGCGATCGCCGCCAGGCCCGCGCCGACCAGGTAGGCGACGTGGTACCCCGAGGTCAGCGCCTGCAGCTGCCCCTCGCCGCTGTCGAGCAGCGAGTTGGTGCGCTCGGTCGAGAGAGTCGCCAGGACCGCCAGGCCGATCGACCCACCGACCTGCATGCTGGTGTTGACGAGGCCGGAGGCGAGGCCTGCGTCCTCGGGAGTCGCTCCCGACATCGCCAAGGTCATGATCGCCGGGAACGAGGTTCCGACCCCGATGCCGATCAGCAGGAAGGGCGGCAGCAGGTCGAGGAAGTAGTTGGCGTCGACCGGCGTGCGGGCGAACAGGAGCAGGGCGACGACGACCAGGGATACGCCGGGGATGAGGGTCGTGCGCGGGCCGAAGCGCATGATCAGTTTTTCCGAGAAGCCGAGGGAGAGCGACCCCATCACGATCGTCGTCGGCAGGAACGCCAGCCCGACCTCGAGCGGGCTGTACCCGAGCACGCGCTGGAGATAGAGCGCGCCGAGGAAGAACATCCCGAACATGCCGGCGACCAGCAGCGCCTGCAGGACGTTGGAGCCGGCGACGTTGCGCGAGCGGAAGAGCCGCAGCGGCATCAGCGGGTTGGCGATCCGCGCCTGGCGGAAGATGAACAACGCGAGCAGGACCGCCGAGATCGCGCTGAGGAGGAGGGTGCGGGAGTCGCCCCAGCCCCACTTCTCGATCTGCAGGATCGTGAAGACGCCGAGCATCAGCGAGCTCGTCAGCAGTAAGGCCCCGGGGAAGTCGGCGCCGGCGCTGAGCCCGATCCCGTCGGGGTTGGCGACCAGCCGTTTGGCGAGAAAGGCGACGGCGATGCCGATCGGCAGGTTGATCAGGAAGATCCAGTGCCAGCTGATCGCATCGGTGAGGACGCCGCCGAGCAGCAGCCCGATCGAGCCCCCGGCCGAAGCGACGAAGCCGTAGACGCCGATCGCTTTCGCCTGCGCGGCGGGTTCGGGGGACATCGTCACGATCATCCCGAGGATCACCGCCGAGGCGAGTGCGCCGCCGATCCCCTGGATGAAGCGGGCGCCGACCAGCATCTCCTGGCTCGGCGAAGCGGCGCAGACCAGCGAGGCGCCGGTGAAGATAGTCAAGCCGAGGAGGAAGACGCGCCGCTGGCCGACCAGGTCGCCGATCCGCCCGGCCAGGAGCAGCAGCCCGCCGAACGGGATCATGTAGGCGTTGATCACCCAGGCAAGGTTGTTCTGGGAGAACCCGAGGTCGTCCTGGATCGAGGGCAGGGCGACGTTGACGATCGTCGCGTCGAGGACGATCATCAGCATCCCCGTACAGAGGACGTAGAGGGCAAGCCAGCGGGTTCTGTCGGTCTCAGCGGGGTTCACGGGCGAGACGGGTGACATTAGCGGTCTGCTGGTCTCAGCAGCTGTGGTTCGCTCCTCATACCTCTGGGTACCTATAGGAAACCAGTCAAGGCGCCCATTCAGACGCTGGAGGCTTGAAGAGAAATGACTGCTGGACTTTCCGATACGCAGATGCAGCCTGCGCAGGAGGGTGACGCCTGCGTTGCGGGGGCATCGACCGCCGACGTGCTGCGCCTCCTGAGCGCGGGGGCGACCGGGGCGATCCTGATGGCGCTCGGCGAAGGGCCGCTCCGGACCAAGGAACTGACCGAGCGCGTTCCCGGCTACGCGCCGCGGACGATCTACCGCTACGCCGGCAAGCTCGCCGAACTCGAAGTCGTCGAACGCGAAGAGGAACCGGGTGTGCCGTCGAAGGTTGTCCACACCCTCACCGAGGAGTGCGGCGCCGAGCTCTACGAACTCGTCAACCGCTTTGCCGACGCTTCGATGACGCGGCTCCCCGACGGCCGGATCGACGCCCACGCCTGGGCGGCCCTGGGGCTCCTGGCCGACCTCTGGGAAACGGGGATGGTCGAGGACCTGAGCTGCGACCCGCGCTCGCCGACCGAACTGGCGCGGGGGCCTCACGGCCTTAGCTACCACCAGGTCAACCGCCGCGCGGGGCTGTTCAAGACCGCCGGGCTCCTCTGCGAGTGGCAGGGCCCGGGGCGCCGCCGCTGCTACGCCCTGACCGAGAAGACGCGCGGGACGATGGGCCTACTGGTCGGCATCGCCCGCTGGCGCCACCACCACGTGGTCGCCGAGGACGAAGAAGGGATGACCGCGGAAGAGATGGCCACGGCGCTGAAAACCGCGCTGCCGCTGGTCCGGGTCGAGGGGCACAGCGGTAAGAGCTTGAAGCTCTGTGTCCTGCGCGAGGACGAGCCGGCGGGCTCGGAAGGCGAACTCGTCTGGGCGGAAGTCGAAGAGGACGGCAGCCTCCACAGCTGCTCGCCCCCCGCCGAGTCCGAAGACGCCTGGGCTCGCGGCAAAGTCGAAAAATGGATCCCGGCGATCCTCGACGCGGACCCCAGCAAGGTCCTGGTGGGCGGCGAGGAGCAGCTGGTCACCGAGGTGCTGGCGAACCTGCACGAGGTGCTCTGGTCACCGACGCCGTTCTAGCGCCGCGAAGACGCGGTTAGCGACCCCGCCGGCCGAAGCTGTGGCCGGCCGGGGCCACCTCGCGCAGCTCGGCGACGGCGAGCTGCCGGGGCTTCTGGGGCACCGGCTGCGCGCTGCGCTGCAGCGGCGCCAGGTCGTGGACGAGGACGTTGAC
>JBQCHW010000364.1:0-3339 GCA_051954315.1 Solirubrobacterales bacterium | reverse complement strand
CGCTGACCTCCTCGTGGGGCTGCGGATGCTCGTGGGCGTGCGCGGCGGAGCTACCGTGGTGAGCGCCGGCGCCGAGGGCGGGATCGGCCTGCGGGCTGGCCGCGGTCTTGCCGGCGTGCGACCCGACCGCGTTGCCGCGGGCCCCTGCCGCTCCGGCGCCCTTGCCGTCGCCGAGGCCGTGGCCGGCGCCGACCCCGCCGCCACCGCCCTGCTGCGCCTGCGCCCCAGCCGCGGAGCCGGACGCCGGCGCCGCGGACTTCGGCGTCGTCGGTTCGCCGGGCAGGCCGAGGTGGATGACGCCGCTGCGGTCCGCCGCGGTCACCCCGATCGCCGCGACGACCGCCACCGTCGCCACTCCTTTCGCCGCCGCCGAGGCGCCGATCGTTTTCGCCGCGCCGCCGCCGAGGGTCGTCGCCAGGCTGCCGCCGGCGGCGGCGCCGCCGTGGGAGCCGCCGATCAGCCCCTGCAGCATTCCCGTCGCGGCGAGCGCCGGCAGCGGCGCGAGCGCGGCCAGGTCGTGCTGGCGGCTCTTGATTTCCTCGCGGAAGGCCTGGCAGTGGACGCAGTTGCGCAGGTGGGCGCGGACGTCGCGGCGGCGGGTCACCCGGCCATCGCCGTCGGAGAGCGCTTTGGTCACGGTGGCGCAGCTCATCTCACGGCCTTCCTCCATCTGGCGCAGGCTCTGCCGCGCCTCGTAGAGGGTCTGCCGGGCGACCGCGCCGGAGGTGTCGAGGGCGCTGCCGATCTCGTCGAAGTCGAGGCCCGCCATCTCGCGCATCACCAGCACCTCGCGCTGGCGCTCCGGCAGTTCCCGCATGTCGGTGAGCAAGCGGCGCAGCCGTTCCCGCGTCGCCGCGTCCTCGGCGAGGCCGTAGCCGGGCGCGACCTGCTCGACGTCGAGCTCGCTGCTCTCCCGCCGCCGCCGCAGCAGGTCGATCGACTCGTTGTGGGCGATCCGGTAGAGCCAAGGCTTCAGGTCGATCTGCCGCTCCTCGCCGGGCAGCGCCCGCAGCACCTTGATCATCGTGTTCTGCAGCGCTTCCTGGGCGTCGTGCGGATTGCCGACGATCGCCAGGGAGAAGCGGTAGAGGCTCTGGTGATAGCGCTGGAAGATCGCCGCGAAGGCCCGCTCGTCGCCTGTCACCGCACGCTTCGTGAGCCGCTCGTCGGAGAGCAGGCGGGACAGCGGCGCGGCGACGGCAACGCTCATCGCCCGATTTTCCCATCCCAAGCCATCTTTTCCTACTTATGGGCATTTCTCTCGACTCCTAAACGAAGAGGCCGAGGGACTGTCAGCGCAATTCGGATCGGCCTGACGTATTCGAGTCACCCGCGTTTTGTTAGGGAAATCAATCCAATTGCGGGCGAATTCCGCCTGCCGAAAACAGGAGGAATTCACGTGGTCGGAGCTTTGATCGCCCTTCTCATCCTCGTCGCGATCGTCCTGGTGCTCGCCAAGGTCGCCATCGCTGGCGGCATCCTCGGCCTGATCGCCCTCGTCCTCCTGATCCTCCTCCTGCTCGGCCGCCTCTAGCCCCTCCCACGCGAACTGCATCAAATTTCCGGGCTGCCGGGCCGGGAAAGTGATGCAGTTCGGATCTTTGGGTAGGGAAGATGAACCTATGGCCGAACTAGTCCTTGGACCGCTGCTGCGACATGTCTCCGACACCCAGGCGACCGTTTGGGTGGAGACCGACGAGGCGTGCGAGGTCGACGTCCTCGGGCGGACCGAGAAGACCTTCCGGGTCGAGGGGCACCACTACGCGATCGTCTGCATCGAGGACCTCGAGCCGGCCTCGCGCTACGAGTACGAGGTCAAGCTCGACGGCGAGGTGCGCTGGCCGGACCCGAAGCTGGAGCTGCCGCCGAGCGCGATCCGCACCACCGACGCCGACAAGGACCTCAACATCATCTTCGGCTCTTGCCGGGTCGCGGTCCCCCACGAGGCGCCCTTCACCGAACCAAAAGACGAGACCGAAGAGGGCCACGAGGTCGACGCCCTCTGGGTGATGGCCCACCAGATGTGCGCGGGCGAGCGCGACGACTGGCCCGAGCAGCTCTTCCTCCTCGGCGACCAGGTCTACGTCGACGAGGGCTCGCCGAAGACGCGGAAAAAGATCAAACAGCGGCGCGGCACCGACACCCCGCCCTTCGACGAGGTCACCGACTTCGAGGAGTACACCTGGCTCTACGAGGAGAGCTGGCAGGAGCCGCTGATCCGCTGGCTCTTCTCCTGCGTCTCGGTCTCGATGCTCTGGGACGACCACGACATGAGCGACGACTGGAACATCTCCCGCTCCTGGCTCTTGGAGATGCAGGCGAAGTCCTGGTGGCACCGGCGCGCGGTCGGCTGCATCGCCAGCTACTGGATCTACCAGCACCTCGGCAACATGTCGCCGCGCGAGCTCTCCGAAGACGACCTCTACCAGCGGGTCCGCGGCAACCAGAAGGCCGAGGAGGAGATCTTCCCCTGGGCGCACCGGATCCAGTCGACCGGGGCCGGCGTGCGCTGGAGCTTCTGCCGCGACTTCGGCCGCACCCGCGCGGTCTTCATCGACTCCCGCGCCGGCCGGGTGCTGGAGGAGGACCGCCGGGCGATCGTCGACGACGAAGAGTGGGAATGGATCGTCGACCACACGACCGGCGACTTCGACCACCTGCTGATCTGCACCACCGTCCCCTGGCTGCTCTCCCCCGCCTTCGACCGCTTGGAGGCCTGGAACGAGCAGGTCTGCAACGGCGCCTGGGGCAAGCCGCTGGCCTGGGCGAGCGAGAAGCTGCGGCGCGAAGTCGACTTCGACCACTGGGCCGCCTTCGGCGAGTCCTTCGCCAAGCTGCGCGACCTCCTGCACGAGATCGCGACCGGACAGCGCGGCAAAGCGCCCGCCTCGATCGTCGTCCTCTCCGGCGACGTCCACCACGCCTACCTCTGCGAGGCCGCCTACCCCAAGGAGGACGCTGCGGCCGGGCGCGCCCCGATCTACCAGGCGGTCTGCTCGCCCTACCGCAACCCGCTCTCCGAAAAAGAGCGGGCGGTGGTGCGCGCCGGCTTCCGCCGCCCCGCGATCGCCGTCGCGCGGCTGCTGGCGCGGGCGAGCGGCGCCCTCGACCCCGGCATCCGCTGGCGAGCGCTCGAGGGGCCCTGCTTCGACAACCAGGTCGCGACCCTCGAACTCGACGGCCGCAGCGCAACGATGCGGCTTGACAAGACCGTGCCCGGCGAAGACGGCAAGGAGGGGCTCGAGGAGAGCTTCTCCCGCCGCCTCCCCGGTCTCCGGGTGCGCTGGACCCTCAGCATCGACGGCTCACCGCTGGTACGCTCCGAAGTGACCCTGGAGA
>JBQCHW010000363.1:0-5840 GCA_051954315.1 Solirubrobacterales bacterium | reverse complement strand
GCTCCTCGGCCAGCAGGTCGAGGACGGTCTGCAGCCGCCGCCGCGCGCTCTCGTCCAGCGCCGCGGTCGGGTCGAAGCTCACTCGGGCAGGAGCGGCGCGACGATCACGCAGCGACGGGGCTCGTCGCCCTCGCTGTAGGTCTCAACCCCGGCGCGCTCCTTGAGCCGCTCGTGGACGACCCGCCGTTCCTGCGCGCTCATCGGGTCCATCTCGACGACGCTGTTGTTGGCGAGCGCCTGCTCGGCGGCGCGATCGGCCCGGCCCTCGAGCGTCTCGCGACGGCGCTCGCGGTAGCCGGCCGCGTCGACCACCACGCGCTTGCGCTCGCGCAGGCCGCGGAAGGCCGCTTGGTAGCAGAGCAGCTGCAGGGCGTCGATCGTCTGGCCCCGTTTGCCGATCAGAAGGCCGTAGTCGTCCTCGCCCTCGACAGTCAGCAGGATGCGGTCGTCGTCCTCCTCGACCACGACCTCGCCGTCGAGGTCGAGCTCGTCGAGGACGCCCTCAACGAGCTCTTGGGCGCGCTCGGCAGGATTGTCGGGCCAGTCGAAGCTCTCGGACACGGGCGGGAGGCTATCCGACCGTCTGAAAACGCGCCGGGAATCCACCATCTAGGCTGAGCTCGATGGGCAAGGTCTACGCGGTCGCGAACCAGAAGGGCGGTGTCGGGAAGACGACGACCGCCGTCAACCTGGCCTCCTGTGCGGCAGCTGAGGGGCACCAGACGCTGCTCGTCGACCTCGACCCCCAGTGCAACGCGACGGTCGCCCTGGGCGGCGGCCGCGACCTGCACCCCTCCTCTTACGACTGCCTCACCGGCGACACCTCGGTGGCCGAGGCGGCCCGGCCGGCGGGGCCGGACAACCTCTGGCTGGTCCCGGCCAGCCGCGACCTCGCCGGTGCCGCGGTCGAGCTGCCGCGGATCCAGGGCTCGGAGACGCGCCTGCGGGAGCGGCTCGGCCCGGTTCGTGAGCGCTTCGCCGTCGCCCTGCTCGATTGCCCGCCGGCGCTGGGGCCGGTCAGCGTCAACGCCCTGACCGCGGCGGATCGGGTGATCGTGCCGGTGCAAGCCGAGTACCTGGCGCTCGAGGGGTTGGTCCAGTTCCTGGAAACCCTGGGCTTGATCAGGCGCGAGCTGAACCCTCAACTAGAGGTTTCGGGTCTGCTGATCACGATGCATGACGAGCGGACTCGACTGGCCCAGGACGTCGAGGCGGAGCTGCGCGAGCACTTCGACGGGATGGTCTTCGAGACCGTCATCCCGCGCAGCGTCCGAGTCGCCGAGTCCCCTAGCTATGGTCTCCCCGTGACCGAGCACGCGCCCTCGTCCCACGGTGCCGTCGCCTACCGAGCCCTTTCGAAGGAGCTTGCAAGCCGTGGCTAGCGGGCGGCGCGGGATCGGTCGGGGGCTCGCCGCGATCCTGCCGGAGTCGGAGGCGACCGAGGCGGGCGAGCTGCGCGAGCTGCCGGTCTCGCTGATCAAGCCGAACCCTTCGCAGCCGCGGACCAACTTCGACGAGGCGGCGCTGGCGGCGCTGGCGGCCTCGATCGAGGCGACGGGAGTCGTTCAACCTCTGCTGGTCCGCCCCCTCCCCGACGGCAGCTACGAGCTGGTCGCGGGCGAGCGACGGTGGCGGGCTGCCCAGCAGGCCGGAGTCGACAAGGTGCCGGCGGTGGTGCGGGACCAGGCCGAAGCCGACCGGCTGCAGGCAGCGCTGATCGAGAACATGGTCCGCGAGGACCTCAACCCGGTCGAGGAGGCAAAGGCCTGCGCGGCGCTGGTCGAGGAGCTCGGGCTGACCAAAGAGGAGCTGGCGAAACGCGTCGGCCGCAGTCGCCCCGCCGTCTCCAACCTGATCCGCCTGCTCGAGCTTCCGGACGAGGCGCTGGGGCTCCTGGAGACGGGCGACCTCAGCGAGGGGCACGGCAAGGCGCTGCTCGGCGCCGCCGGCAATGACGTCCGCCGCCGGCTCGCCCGTGATGCCGCCCGCGGCGGCTGGTCGGTCCGCGAAACCGAGGAAAGGGTTCGGCTGGCTGGCCAGCCAAAGGCAAGGCCTCGGCGGGCGGCTGCGGACCCCGACGCGGTTGCCGCCCTCCGTGACGTCGCCGATGCGCTCGAGGAAGCGCTCGGCCACGAAGTGACGACCCGGGCAAAGGGGGAGGGGATCGTCGCCGAGCTGCGCTTCGACGACGTCCGCGACGCCCACTCGCTCGCCCGTCGCCTCCGCAAGCGAAGCAGCTGAAGCTCGCTAGGCGGGACGACGCCGGACTACTCCGTCGGCAAATCCCAAGAGGGCATTCGTCTGCCGTAGGGCGGCTTGAAGATTGTTCCCGCTGACGTCGAAAAGGCCGTATTGCGCCTCGTCCTTGAGGCTCAGCAGCCGGCGCAGTGCTTTGGCCGCTCGCGCGCCATCTGGAGCGATCTGCTCCACCAAGTCGATTGCCTGGAGGTGGTTCTGCCCGCGAGAGCGACGGCCTAGTGCCGCACAGCAGGCCGCGTCCGCGGCGGCGATACCGGCCAACACGGCAAGAGCGGCCGCGGCGCTGGCGTACTCCACGTCATCCCCTTCTCCAGCGATCAGCTCTGCAACCTCGAGGAACTTACGGGCGTGCTCCAGGCGCTTCCGCGCTTGAGCAACCGAGCAGACCTCCGTACGCGCGGTTCCGCGGCCGGCCATCTAATGCTCGCCCAGCAGTGCTTGCGTCTCGGCTCCGACGACGGTGATCGCGTCGTTGCGAAGCTCTTCGAGGATCGGCGGCGCTTCCTCGCGGAGCTGCGGGATCTCGCCCTTGCCCACCTCGACTATGCCGGCCGGGTTTCCCGTCCAACGCCGGACCTGCCGCGCGAGCAGGTCGAGTTGTTCTCGCCAGCGCGGGTTCTCGCTTTTCACCTTCTTCGGACGGATGACGAGGAGGTCGATGTCGCTCTCTGTGTTCCCTTCGCCACGCGCGAACGATCCGAATAGGGAAACGTGAGCAGCGGCGATCTCCCAGGCGCCGACCTCGCTGCGGAGACGATCGATGACCTCAGTCCGCATGTGTGCGAGAACGTCAACCGCGGGAGCCACGAGGTGCTCGCGGTTGAGCGTGAAGAGAAGCGCTCGTCCCGCCTCCTCTCTTTCCACGACCCCATGGTCCGCAAGGCGGTTCAAAGCGATCAGGACGCCGCTGTGGGAGGAACGCCCCATCAGCCGAGCGATTTCCCGCCCGGTCATCGGCCGGGTAGTGCCGGCGAGCACGCTGAGAGCGCCGCCCTCCAGAGGAGAGCAAAGCGCGGTGTAGGGGTGCGCGAGATCCATCTATGGACAGAATATCATCCATATGTCTGGATATTGATCCATATGGACTGTTTCCTGTCCAGGGAGTTTCCGGGGGTGAGATGCTCCTGACAGAGGAAAAGTTGCGTCAGTACCATGTGCCCTCTGCGCGGGCGATTAGCTCAGTTGGTTAGAGCGCGTCTCTGATAAGGACGAGGTCCCTGGTTCGAATCCAGGATCGCCCACTGGCCTCGCGTCGGTTGAGTGCCCTCCCGGAACGGGTAGAAGCCCGACCTATACTTCGCCTTTCCAACCAGCCCGGGAGCTTCTCTTGCAGCAGATGCAGATCTATGGCGTCTCCTTCGACATGGTCGGCAAGCAGCCGATCGTGTTGCTGAAGACGGTTGACGGGAACCGGTTCCTGCCGATCTGGATCGGGCATCCGGAGGCGGCGGCGATCCTGATGAAGCTGCAGGGCGCCTCGACGCCGCGGCCGATGACCCACGACCTCCTCTCCGACGTGCTCGAGAACCTCGACGCGAAGTGCGAGCGGGTGGCGGTGACCGAACTGCGCGACAACACCTTCTACGCCTCGATCACGGTCTCGATCAACGGCTCCGAAGTCGAGATCGACTCGCGGCCCTCCGACGCGCTGGCCCTGGCGGTCCGGGTAGCGGCGCCGATCTTCGCGGCCGAGGAGGTCATCGAGGAGTCGGCGATCGAGTTCGAGCACGAGGTCGAGGACACCGAGGAGGTCGTCGACAAATTCAAAGAGTTCCTCGACGAAGTCACGCCTGAGGACTTCGCCCAGGGCGACTCTTAAGCAGCAGCGGGGTGGAGCGCGAGGTCGAGGATCCGCTCGACCAACTGCTCGAAGTTCAGCCCCGCCGCCTCCGCGGCCTGGGGGAGGAGGCTGGTGTCGGTGAGGCCGGGGATCGCGTTGGCCTCCAGCAGCCAGGGGCCCTCGTCGTCGAGGATCAGGTCGACGCGGGCGAAGCCGGAGCAGCCGAGGGCGCGGTATGTGCCGAGGGCGGCATCGGTGACGGCACGCTCCTCCTCGGCGCTCAGCTCGGCCGGGCAGGCGAAGCGGGTGCGGCCGATCTCGTAGCGCGCCTCGAAGTCGTAGCGGTCGCCTTCGAGCAGGATCGCCTCGACGATCGGCAGCGGCTTGTCGCCGAGGATGCTGACCGCGAGCTCGCGACCGTCGACGAAGCGCTCGAGCAGGATGCGGTCGTCGTAGCTGAAGGCGGAGACCAGCGCCTGCGGAACCTCGCCCGGCGAGCGCGCGAACTTCACCCCCAGCGAGGAGCCGCCACGACTCGGCTTGACGACGAGCGGGAAGCCGAGCGTCTCCTCCAGCCGGCCGAGCGCGTCGGCGGCGCCGAACTCGCGGAAGGCGGTCTGGTTGAAGGCGAACCAGTCGGGGGTGGGGAGACCGGCTTCGTCGATCGCGTCCTTGCCCTGGACCTTGTCCATGCAGCGGGCGCAGGCCGCCGCGCTCGGCCCGGTGAAGGGGATGCCGAGGATCTCCAGCAGCTCCTGCACGGTCCCATCCTCGCCGCCGACCCCGTGCATGGCGACGAAGGCGACGTCGGGCCGCTCGCCGACCAGCCGCTTGACCAGGTCGGAGCCGACATCGATCGGCAGGACCTCGTGGCCGAGGCGCTCGAGCGCGTCCTCGACCCGTGCCCCGGAGCGCAGGGACACGCCCCGCTCGAGCGATCGCCCCCCTTTCAGGACTGCAACCTTCAACTCACGCCCCCTCCGCCTTGCGGAACGGAACCACGTTCGGCTTCTCTTCCTGCGCCGGCTCGGGGACCCGGTGTTCGCCGGTCAGGGTGCCGTAGAGCTCGACCTGCTCGGAGATCACCTCGCCGATCCGCCGCACCCCCTCGCGGATTTCCTCCGCGCTGACCCCGGAGAAGTTGAGCCGCATCGAGTGGCGGCCGCGCCCGTCGACGTAGGCCGCCTGGCCGGGGACGAAGGCGACGTCGGCGCGCAGCGCCTTCGCCAGCAGGTCGCTGGTGTCGATGTACTCGGGCAGGGTCGCCCAGATGAAGAGGCCGCCCTCGGGCTCGGTCCAGGTCGCCTCGGCCGGGAAGTGGTTGCGCAGCGCCTCGATCATGATGTCGCGGCGCTCGCGGTAGATCTCGATCAGGTCGTCGATGTAGCGCTGCCAGCGCCGTTCGGCGAAGTACTCGCGGACGAAGTACTGGGTCAGGGTCGAGGTGCAGAGGTCGGTCGCCTGCTTGCCGAGGCCGATCTTCTCCAGCACCGGCGGCGGCGCCACCGTCCAGCCGAGGCGGATGCCGGGGGAGAGGATCTTCGAGAAGGTGCCGATGTAGATGACGAAGTCGCCGCCGTCGAGCTGGTAGAGCGGCGGCATCGGCTCGCCGCCGTAGCGCAGCAGCCCGTAGGGGTTGTCCTCGACGACGAGGATCTCGTTCGCCCGCGCCAGCTCGACCAGGCGCTGGCGCCGCTCGAAGGACATCGTCACCCCGGCCGGGTTCTGGAAGCTCGGCACCGAGTAGATGAACTTCGGCCGCCGCCCCTCCCCGCGCAGCTCGCCCAGCAGGCGCTCCAGC
>JBQCHW010000362.1:0-12314 GCA_051954315.1 Solirubrobacterales bacterium | reverse complement strand
CGAGCTGGCCTCCCAGGAGGGCGTCCCCGACGTCGTCTTCCACGCCTTCACCGACGGCCGCGACACGCTCCCGCACGGCGGCAAGGGCTACCTGGAGGAGCTGGAGCGCTGGCTGCGCGCCGCCGGCCGCATCGCCACCGTCAGCGGCCGCTACTACGCGATGGATCGGGACACCCGCTGGGAGCGGACCAAGCTCGCCTACGACGCGATCGTCCACGCCCGCGGCCTGCACGCGCCGAGCGCGGCGGCGGCGATCGCCGAGTCCTACGAGCGCGAGGAGACCGACGAGTTCGTCAAGCCGACGGTGATCGGCGACTACGACGGCGCCGCCGAGGGCGACGTCGCCTTCTTTATCAACTTCCGCCCCGACCGCGCCCGGCAGATGAGCCGCGCCCTCTCCGACCCCGAGTTCGACGAGTTCCCGCGCGACGCTGCACCGCTCGACCTGACGACGATGACCGAGTACCGCAAGGGCTGGCCCTACCCGGTCGCCTTCCCCGAGCAGCGGCCCAAGACGACGCTGGCGGAGACGATCGAGGCGGCGGGCGGCAACCAGCTCCACGTCGCCGAGACCGAGAAGTACGCGCACGTCACCTACTTCTTCAACGGCGGCAAAGAGCAGGAGGTCGAGGGGGAAGAGCGGGCGCTGGTCGAATCGCCGCGCGACGTCCCCACCTACGACCACAAGCCGGAGATGAGCGCCGAAGGCGCGGCGGAGACCTTCGTCTCCCACTGGCGCGAGGGCGACTACCGCTTCGGGATCATCAACTTCGCCAACCCCGACATGGTCGGGCACACCGGCGTGATCCCCGCCGCCATCAAAGCCGTCGAGACCGTCGATGCCCAGCTCGGCAAGGTGATCGAGGCGGTCACCACCAAGGGCGGCGCCTGCATAGTCACCGCCGACCACGGCAACTGCGACCACATGCTCGAGCCCGACGGCTCGCCCAACACCGCCCACTCGCTCAACCCCGTGCCGCTGATCGTCACCGAGCACGGCTTCGGGCTCCGCGACGGCGGCATCCTCGCCGACGTCGCACCGACCGCCCTCGACCTCCTGGGAATCCCCCAGCCGGAGGCGATGACGGGGCGGACGCTGGTCGAGGGCTAGGCGAAGAGACCCTCGCCGATGAAGCCGCCCTCCGGGGCTCCCGGCGGCACCGCGAAGACCCCGCTGCCGATCGGTTCGCTGAAGGCATTGAGTGCGTCGCCGGCGGCGAGCCTGGCCTGGATCGGGACGAACTGCCGCCGCGGGTCCTGCTGGTAGAAGAGCAGGACCATCCCACCCTCGGCTTCGGCCGGCTCGGCCCCGCCGTAGCTGTAGCCGCGCCGGAGCAGGCGGGCGCCGCCATTTTCGCGACCGGAGGCAAGGCGAACATGGGCGTCGGCGGGTACCTGCTCGTCGGCGGGGTCGAACGGCTCGAACTCGTGACTCTTGCCGAGCAGGGCGCCACTGTCTCGGTGACGGCCGATCACCCGCTCGCGCTGGTCGAAAGCGAGCCGCGCCCAGGCGTCGAGCTTGATCCGGATCTGGCGCACGACGAGGAAGGTGCCGCCGATCATCCAGGTCCGCTCGCGTCCGACGACCCAGACGTGGCGGTCGAGTTCCAATGCCCGGCGGGGGTTCCCCGTCGCCTCCTTGAAGCCGAGCAGGTTGCGGGGCCGGGCCGTCGGCGGCTCCCCCTGGGCGCGGCGCATCTCCGCACGCTGTCGCCAGCGCACTGCAGCGGCGCCCTGCACGGAGGCAAGCAGCCGCTCCGTCGCCGCTGCGGCCTTATCCGGGTTATCGGCGCACACCTGCAGGCAGAGGTCGCCGTCGCAGCGCTGCGGATCCAGGGCGTCTCCGGAAAAGGAGGGAAGGGACTTGAGCCCGGCCGGCCGCCGGCTCTCCAGTCCGAAGCGCTCGTCGAAAAGGGATGCGCCGAAGCCGACGGTGACCGTCAACCCGCCGCGTGGCCGCCTAGCTCGATGCTCGGCCCGCATCAGCGTCTCGGCCTCTTCGCTGATCTCCCGCAGCACCGAGACAAGCTCTTGACGAGTGCAGCTGCCCAGATCCAGCCCCGCCAGCTCGAGGAAGTCGAGCACCGGCGTCGCGATCCCCGGTTGATGCTCGCCAACGACCGACGGGGGCGGGTCGTCGGGGCGGTAGGAGTGGCGGGGCCCGCGATCGGCAACCGGCACCCCGTGCCGCCAACCGCGAAAGCCCCTTCCCCTGCTTGGCATCAGGTCAGTTCGAGGCCACCTCGGGCTCGCGCGCCTCGACCTCGATCCGCGGCAGGATCCGCTCCAGCCAGTCGGGGATCCACCAGTTGCGCGGTCCGAGCAGCTGCATCACGGCCGGCACCAGGACCATGCGGACGAGGGTGGCGTCGAGGAAGATCGCCGCCGCGAGGCCGATCCCGAAGAGCTTGAGGAAGACTTCGGGGGAGGCGACGAAGGCGAGGAAGACGACGACCATGATCGCCGCCGCGGCGGTGATCACCCGGGCCGTCTTGGCGAGACCGTCGGCGACGGCGCGGCGGGTGTCGCCGTCCTTCAAGTACTCCTCGCGGATCCGCGAGATCAGGAAGACCTCGTAGTCCATCGAGAGCCCGAAGAGGATCGCGAACATCATCACCGGCATGAACGGCGCGATTGGTACTTCGTGGTCGATCCCGATCAGTTCTCCGACCGCGCCGCCTTGCGCGACCAGGGTCATCACCCCGTAGGCGGCACTGACCGAGAGCAGGTTCATCACCGCCGCCTTCAGCGAGATGAACGGGGAGTGGAAGGCGACCAGGAGCAGGAGGAAGGAGAGCCCGACGACGCCGATGATGAAGATCGGCATGCGGTCGGTGACGTATTCGCTCTGATCCTCGAGGGCGGCGTTTACGCCGCCGACCAGCGCGGTGGTGCCGGAACCGGCGACGGTCTGCGGAATGACGTCGCCGCGAATCCGGTCCACCAGTTCGGAGGTCGCCTCGTCTTGAGGGGACGTGGTCGGGATCACGGTGAGGATCGCGGCGGTGCCGTCGTCGTTGAACTTCGGCGGCGCCACATAGGCGACCCCCGGGTCCTGTCGCAGCGCCGTCGTCAGCGCCGTGACGTCGGATTTCGCTTCCGCGTCGGGCAGTTCGGCGGCGATCACCAGCGGCCCGTTGGCGCCGGGCCCGAAGCCCTCGCTGATCAGGTCGTAGGCCTGTCGGGTCATCGTGTCCGGCTGGTCGTTGCCGGCATCGGGGAAGCCGAGGCGCATGCCGAGCGCCGGCGCGGCAAGCGCGAGCAGGATCGCCGTGGCCACGATCGCCGCCGTCCAGGGGCGCCGCTGCACGGCGTGGCTCCAGCGGGCGGCGGGGGATTCGCCGTTTTCCTTGGCGTCGAGGTTGCGCCCGAGCAACGGGATCCGCAGCCGGTCGACGTTCGGCCCGAGGTAGGACAACAGCGAGGGCAGCAGGGTGATCGAGGCCAGCATCACCACCAGCACCGCCAGCGCGGCGGAGATCGCCACCCCGTACATGTACGGGAGGCCGGTGAGGAAAAGCCCGAGGATCGCGATGACGACGGTGCTGCCGGCGATGATCACGCTGCGCCCGGCGGTGGAAACTGCCTCGACCACCGCGTCGTGGCGGTCCTTGCCGTCTTTCATCGCGCTGCGGAAGCGCGTCAGGACCAGCAGCGCGTAGTCGATCCCGACGCCGATCCCGATCAGGCCGGAGACGGCGGTGGTCCAGTTGGGGACGTCGATCACGTTGGCGAGGAGGACGATCAGGCCGCCGGAGGAGATGCCGAGCCCGATCAGCGCGATCGCCAGCGGCAGGCCGGCGGCGACCAGCGAGCCGAAGGCGATCAGCAGCACGATCGCCGCGCCGAGGAAGCCGTAGAACTCGGGGCTGGTCTGTTCCTGGGCGGTGTAGATCGGTTCGCCGCCGAGCTTGATCTCGAGGCCGCCGGCGCTGTTGCTTTCGGCCGCGTCGATCAGCGCTTCGCCCTGCTCCTTCTTCACCTGCCAGCCGGGAATGGTCAGCGGCAGGGTCGTGGTGGCGATCGTCCCATCCTTGGAGACCCGGATCGCGCCGCGGCGCTCGACGTTCTTGATCGCTTCGGCCTGCTTGAAGAAGGCGTTCATCCGCTGCTTCGCGGCGACGCTGTCGGCGCCCTTCGGGTCTTTCCAGACGACGTAGATTTCCTGCCCCGAGTAGCCGCCGAACTCGCGTTCGGTGAGGTCGCTGGCCGCCTTCGAATCCGATCCCGGCGTGTTGTAGTCGGCTTCGTACTCGCCGGCGAGGGAGGAGCCAAGGCCGATGATCAGAACCGCGGAGACGATCCAGAGCAGAACCATGCGGCCGCGGCGGCGGTAGGCGAAATCAGCGAGGCGGGCGAGACGACGGGTCATGCGGGCTTCCTTTGCGACTGGGATTCCGACCATGCGGCCGAGTGCGTCACCAATACATACCAACCCCATACGCTGCGGGCGTGCGCAACGACACGCAGCGGCTCCGCTTCGAGATCGACGCCCGCGACGGCGACGCCCGCGCCGGGGTCATCCACACCGCCCACGGCCCGATCGAGACGCCGGCCTTCATCCCGCTGGCGACGAAGGGGACGGTGCGGGGATTGGAGTCGAGCGAGGTCGCCGGGCTCGGCTACCAGCTGATCCTCGGCAACACCTACCACCTGTTCGTTTCCCCGGGCCCCGAGCGGATCGCCGCCGCCGGCGGCCTCCACGGTTTCATGAACTGGGAGCGGGCGATCATCACCGACTCCGGCGGCTTCCAGGTCTTCTCGCTGGCCCACGGCGGCGTCGCCAACGAGGTCAAGGGCAGCGGCCGCTCCGGCGACCACGGCTCCGAGGTTGAGATCAGCGAGGAGGGGGCCCGCTTCCGCTCCCCCCGCGACGGCGCCGAGCTGTTCATCTCGCCGGAGGTCTCGATGAGCGTGCAGGCGCAGCTCGGCTCCGACATCGCCCTCGTCTTCGACGAGTGCACGCCCTTCCACGCCGACCGCGAGTACACCGCCCGCTCGACCGAGCGCACCCACCGCTGGCTCGACCGCTGCCTCGCCTGGCATGGCGAGAACGGCCCCGAGCGCCAGGCGGTCTTCGGGATCGCCCAGGGCGGGACCCACGAGGACTTGCGGCGGGAATCGGCGCAGGCGATCTCCGAGGCGGGTGTCGACGGGATCGCGATCGGCGGCACCCTCGGCCGCGACAAGGAGGAGATGGCGGCGGTGCTCGCCTACACGGCTCCGCTCTTGCCGCGGGAGACGCCGAAGCACCTGCTCGGGATCGGCGAGGTCGACGACCTGCTCGGCGGCATCGCCCTCGGCCTCGACGTCTTCGACTGCGCGGTCCCGACCCGCCTCTCACGCCACGGCGTAGCCCTGGCCCCGAGCCCGGAGACCCGCTGGCGCCTCGACATGCGCAAGGGCAAATGGGTCGGCAACCGCGAGCCGCTGGTCGAGGGTTGCCCCTGTCCCGCCTGCCAGCGCCACGACCGCGACTACATCTCCTACCTCTCCCGCGCCGAGGAGCTGACCGCCGTCCGCCTGATCGTCCTCCACAACCTCACCTACATGCGCGAGCTAACCACCCACGCCCGAGAGGCGATCGCAGCGGGACGCTTCGACGCCTACCGCGCCGCGGTCCTCGGCGGCGCCACTCCCTGGGACGCCTAGCTATTCCTTGTTGTTGTTGACGAGGTCTTTGAGTTCTTCGACGACCTTGTCGACGGTGTCGCCGGCGACCCGGCTGACCTTGACGCCGGCTGCCTTGTCGGTGCTGACGATCACCGCAGTCGCCCCCGCGGCGGCGACCAGGACCAGCGCCACCAGGGCGAGGACGAAGCGGACGAAGCGCGAGAAGGCGCCGCGGCGGCGCGGTTCGGCGGCGCGGGACGGTGCGGCCGCGACGGGCGCCGGCGCCGCCGGACGCGCCGCGGGGCGGGGGGCCGGCCGCGCCGGCCGGTACTCGGTCTGGTCGGTATCGCGGCCCATGTGGCGGGTGGCGGCGGTGTCGCCGCCCAGGACCCGGGTCGCCGAGGTGCCCCCCTCGAGCGGCAGCGTCACATCCTCGCCTTCCAGGCCCAGTCGCAGCCCAGTCGCCAGCTCCTCGGCGCTCGCGTAGCGCCGATTCGGGTCGCCCTCGAGCGCCCGCAGCACCGCGGCTCCGAGCGGCTCGGGGATGTCGCTGTCGTAGGTGCTCGGCGGCAGCGGCTTCTCGTTCTGCTGACGCACCGCCAGCTCGGCCAGCGAGGAGCCCTCGTAGGGGAGCCGGCCGGTGAGGAACTGGTAGAGGACGACGCCGAGCGCGTAGACGTCGGTGGCCGGCGTCGCCTCCTCGCCGCGCACCTGCTCGGGCGCCAGGTAGGCGGCGGTGCCGACGACCGAGCCGACCTGGGTGATCCGCGTCTGCTCGATCGCCCGGGCGATCCCGAAGTCGGTCAGCTTGACGATCATCTCGCCGCCGCCGACCGGGCCGCCGACGATCATCAGGTTCCCCGGCTTGACGTCGCGGTGGATGATCCCGCGCCGGTGCGCGTAGTCGAGCCCGGCGCAGGCCTGGATCCCGATCTCGGCGGCGATCTCCGGATCGACCGGCCCCTGCCGCTGCAGGATCTGCGCCCCCGACCGCCCCTCGACGTACTCCATGACGATGTAGTGGCGGCCCTGGTCGATGCCGGTGTCGTAGACCTGGACGATGTTCGGGTGGATCAGCTTCGCCACCGCCAGCGCCTCGCGTTTGAAGCGGGCGACGAAGCGCTCGTCGTCGTGCAGGTGCTCGGCGAGGATCTTCACCGCGACCGTGCGCTCGAGGATCCGGTCGGTCGCCTTGTAGACGCTCGACATCCCGCCGGTGCCGAGGCGCTCGCCGGTCTCGTAACGGCCCGAGAGGGTTCCGGCCTCCATCATTCGACCCCCACGCCGGGGCTGACGCCGCCGGATTCGGATTCGGCGGGCGGTTCGGCAGCCGGGGGCGGCACTTCTTCTTCGTGGCCTTTGCCTTTGCCTTCGGCCTGCGGCGGAAGACCGTTTTCGGCTTCTTCCGCTTCTTCAGGAGCTTCGGTCTTCTCTTCTTCCTTCTGCTCCTGCTTTTCGGCCTTTTCCTGCGCCTTCTCGGCCTTTTCTTCCGCTTTCAGCTGTTCGGCTTCCAATTCTTCGGCTTCAACATCTTCTTCGGCCGAAGGTTCCGTTTCCTCCTCTTCGCCCGCTTCTTCTTCGCAGCGGCCGACCACCTCGCTGAGCTTTTCGGTCCCTTCCTCCAGGGCGCCCTTCAGCTTCGCGGCGACGTCCACTTCTTCGACCTCGGCGCTGACCGAGGCGACGGCGTCTTCGGCGCCGACGCAGTCGCCGCTTTCGACCAGGGACTTGACCTGGTCGAGGTTCGATTCGATCTGGCTCGCCGTCGTCCCGGGCAGCAACTTGGCGTCGCTGCCGCCACCGCAGGAGGCCAGGGCCACCGCGAGGGCGCTGCCGAGGATGAGGGCGAGCATCGGGGCGCTCAGCCGCATAATTCGAGTCTAGACAACGTTCGGGGATCGGTATTTGCCCTGCAATTTCCGCTCAACGGCCGACCTCCAGCCGGTCGGCGAGGGAGGGAGGGAGCCCAGCGGCGCGAATCGCCGTCGCCGCGGCGCCGATGTCGTACTCGACGCGGTGCCAGCGGGCGGTCCAGGCGTCGGTGTCGAGCTCGAGCCAGGCGGCCCGGGGATCGCCGTCGCGCGGTTGCCCGACGCTGCCGGGGTTGAGCAGCCATTCCCCGTCCGGGATCTCGATCTCCAGCCCGTCCTCGGCCTGCGCGCCCTGCGCGTAGCCGGGGCGCGAAGCGGGGGCGCGGCAGAAGAAGAGGGCGATGTGGGAGTGGCCGATCAGGCCGACCCGCTCCTCCTGGGCGTCGAAGCCGGCTTCGGCCTGGTCGGTGGAGATCACGTACTCCCAGATCGGATCGCGCGGCGAGGCGTGGAAGAGGCCGACCCCGGCCTGCGAAGCGGTCGGGTCGAGCTCGGCGAGGAAGGAGAGCGTCTCCTCGGCGACGTTCTCCCGCGTCCACTCGACCGCCGCCGCCGCGGTCTCCGAGAAGGTCGAGATGTCGAGCGCGTCCAGCACCGCGAGGTCGTGGTTGCCGGCCAGGCAGGTGTCGCAGCGCTCCCGCACCAGGGCGGTGCAGGCGTCGGGGTCGGCGCCGTAGCCGACCATGTCGCCCAGGCACCAGACCTGGTCGACGTCAGCCTCCTCGACCGCCGCGAGGACGGCCTCGAGAGCCTGCCGGTTGGAATGGATGTCGCTGAGGACCGCTACGCGCAAGCGGGCAGCGTACCCGGCCGCACGCTCGGTCCATACGATGGGTCGGTGACCGCCACCGATTCGATAGCCGCGCTGCGGGGCGCGGTGGAGGGGGCCGCGCGGACCCTGCACGAGGCCGATCCGAGCGAGCCGCGGCCGACCCTGGAGCGGCCGCCGAAGCCCGAGCTCGGCGACTACAGCACCAACGCGGCGATGCTCCTCGCCCGGCACCTCAGCGACAACCCGCGGGCGGTCGCCGAGCGCTTGCGGGGCGAGCTCGAGGCCGACGGGGGCCTGACGGCGCACCTGGAGCGGATCGAGGTCGCCGGTCCCGGCTTCCTCAACTTCTTCCTCGCCGACCCCTGGTACCTGCGCGCCCTCGGCCACCTGCTGGAGGCCGGCGAGGACCTCGGCCCGGCGCCAACCACCGCGCCCGAGAAGGTCCTGGTCGAGTTCGTCTCCGCCAACCCGACCGGGCCGCTGCACGTCGGCGGCGGCCGCCACGCGGCATACGGCGACTCGCTGGTGCGGCTGCTGGAGGCGGCCGGACACGAGGTCGAGCGCGAGTACTACGTCAACGACGCCGGCAGTCAGATCGAGCGCTTCGCCGAATCGATCGCGGCGCGGATGCGGGGGGAGGAGCCGCCCGAGGGGGGATACGAGGGCGAGTACATCGCCGAGATCGCCGCCAAGCTGAAGGCGGAGGGCGCCGATCCGGGCGACCTGGAGGCGCTGCGCAGGCGCGGCATCGAGCTGATGCTGGACGAGATCCGCGAGACGCTCGAGCGCTTCGGCGTCCGCTTCGACCGCTTCTTCTCCGAGCGCAGCCTCTACGAGAAAGGCGAGGTCGAAACCGCCCTCGCCGACCTCGAGCAGCGCGGCCACACCTACCGCTCCGAAGACGCGCTCTGGCTGCGGACGACCGAGTTCGGCGACGACAAGGACCGCGTCCTGATCCGCTCCAACGGCGAGGCGACCTACTTCATGCCGGATATCGCCTACCACTGGGACAAGCTGCAGCGCGGCTTCGACCGCCTGGTCGACGTGCTCGGCGCCGACCACCACGGCTACGTCGCCCGGATCCGCGCCGCGATCGCGGCGCTTGGCGGCAACCCCGACGCCTTCGAGGTGCCGATCATGAGCCTTGTCCACGTCGTCGAAGGCGGCGAGCGGGTGCAGATGTCGAAGCGCACCGGCGACTTCATCACCCTCGACGAACTGCTCGACGACATCGGCATCGACGCGACCCGCTGGTTCATGCTCTGGCGCAGCCACGAGACCACCGTCGACCTCGACCTCGAGGTCGCCCGCAGCCAGTCGAGCGAGAACCCGGTCTATTACGTGCAGTACGCGCACGCCCGGATCGCCAGCATCCTGCGGAAAGCGGGGAAGGAGGGGACGGCCGCACCCGAAGCGCCCGCTGAGCGCGCGCCACTCGAGGAGAGCGAGAAGGTCTTGGTCAAGCGTCTGCTCGAATTCCCCGAGGAGGTGCGGACGGCGGCGGCGCGGCGCGCGCCCCACCGGATCTGCGCCTACTCGACCGCGGTCGCCGCCGACTTCCACGCCTTCTACCGCGACTGCCAAGTAGTCGGCGCCGAGGGCGAGGGGGTCGAAGCCTCGCGGCTGGCGCTCTGCCTGGCGGCGAAACGGACGATCGCCGCCGCCCTCAGCCTGCTGGGGATCTCAGCCCCCGAGCGGATGTGATGCTGCGGGGCAGGACCCGAATCCCCGTCCTCGCGCGGATCTCCGGACCGCCGGACGGGACGCGGGCCTGGTCGCTGCTGCGGTCTGACTTCGAGGCCCTGGAGCAGGTGCTGCCGAAGCTGGCGGAGCAGCGGGTGCTGCTCGTCGGCGGCGAGCGGGAGGCGGCGCCGGTCGCCGCTCTGGCCCTGGCGGCAGCCGCCGCGGCTTCGGGCCGGCTGACGATCCTGGTCGAGTGCGACCTGGCGCAGCCGCACCTCGCCGCCCACGTCGGTCTCGCCGCCGCGCCCGGCCTGCACGAGTACCTGCGCTGGGAGGCCGAGCCGGCCGACGTGCTGCAGCCGATCGCCCTCGGCGGCCCCGCCGCGAACGGCTCGGATGACCCTCTCGCCTGCGTCTGCGGCGGCCGTCCCGCCGCCAAGACCGAGACCCTTCTCGGCCTCCAGAGCTTTGCCCACATGGTCGAGAAGCTGCGCGCCGCCTACGAGCTGGTCCTGCTCAGCAGCCCGCCGCCGCTCGAGGAACCGGGACCGTGCCTCGCCGCCGCCCGTCAGGCGGACGCGGTGGTGCTGGCGACGGGGACTGCGGATGACCGCGCGCTCGGCAAGGCGATCAAGCGCCTGCCGGTCCCGGCGCTGGGGTTGATCGCGGTCGGCGACTGAAGTGGTGGGACTTATCACCGCATAGCGGCGATAAGTCCCCGCGCTCAGAGGTCGTATCGCGCCAGGTCGGCGTCGAGCCGCTCGGCATCGTCGCCTTTCGGTCCCGCGGCAGTGGGCCCGTCGCGCCCGGAGTTGCCCGCACGGCGCCAGCGCAGCACCCCGAAGGCCAGCGCCACCGCGGCGACGAGGAAGGCGACGATCGGGACCACGTAGGCGGAGAGGCTGAAGCCGGAGTCCTGCGGCAGTGCCAGCACCTCCTCGCCGTACTCGGCGACCAGCGCGTCCTTGATCTGCGCTTCGGTCTTGCCTTCGGCGATCAGCCGCTGGATGAAGGCTTTCTCCCGCTGTGCCTGCGGCGATTCGGCCAGCTGCAGCAGCGTGCCGCAGACGGGGCACATCACCTGCTTTTCAATTTCGGTCAGCGAGGCGCGTTCGGCCATCGCGTTTGGCGCGGTCGCTAAGACCATTGCCGCTAGCAGCAGGCAGAGCCCGACGGCTTTCGAGACCGCCGCCCTCACGACTTCTCCTGCGGCAGGAACGGCTCGACCTGTTCGTCCAGGTACTGCTCGTCGACCGGTCCCGGCAGCAGCCAGCGCACCTTGCCGCTCGGGTCGACGAGGAAGTTCTCCGGCACCCCGGTGGTCCCGTAGTCGTGGGCGACGCCGCCGTCGCCGTCGCGCAGCTGCGGGTAGCTGAGCCCGTATTCGCGCACGAACTCGCGCCCGTCGCCGCTGAGGTCGCGCGTGTCGACCCCCAGCACCGTGAACTTGGCGCCCCCGTGCTGCCGCTGGAACTCCTCCAGCGCCGGCGCCTCCTGCTTGCACGGCACGCACCAGGAGGCCCAGAAGTTGACCAGCACCCAGCGGCCCTTGTACTCGGCAAGTGATCCCTGGCCGCCGCCTTCGAGCCGCGGCAGCGCCGTGCTCGGCGCCTGCTCCCCGACGGTCACCCGCGAGCCCCCTTTGCTGACCAGCCCGTAGACGAGCAGCCCGACGAGGGCCAGCACGGCCAGCACGGCTATAGAAGAGCGAACGCTCACAGGCCGCCAACTCTAGTTCGAGCGCCGCCCCGGCACCCCCGCCACGCCGTAGAATCAACCCCGCGCGGACGTAGCTCAGTTGGTAGAGCGCAAGCTTCCCAAGCTTGAGGTCGCGGGTTCGACCCCCGTCGTCCGCTCTTTCGGTCCGGCTCAGCCCTCGCGGCCGTACAGCCGGTCCTTCGCCGCCAGCAGCACGCGGTCGGCGGCGGCGAAGAGGATGTCGCTGTCGCGGTTGGTGCTGGCGGCGATGCCGTAGGAGGCGCCGATGGCGCCGTCGCCCAGTTGGGCTTCGCGGATTTGGGTGGCTACGCGTTCGGCGGCGGTGCGGGCGTGGATGGCTTCGGTCTCCGGCATCAGGATCGCGAACTCGTCGCCGCCGATGCGGAAGCAGTCGTCGGCGGTGCGGGAGCCGTCGAGGATGCGGGCGACGGCGCGGAGGACCTCGTCGCCGGCGGGGTGGCCAAGGCGGTCGTTGACGCCCTTGAAGCCGTCGAGGTCGAGGAGGACCAGGGCCAGCGGTCGTTTGGAGCGGGCGGCGCGGGCGAGCTCGATCGGCAGCCGCTCCTCGAAGGCGCGGCGGTTGGGGAGGCCGGTGAGGGCGTCGCGGCGGCTGTCGCGGCTCTCCGTCTCGTAGAGGTTGGCGTGGGAGAGGTGGG
>JBQCHW010000361.1:0-3694 GCA_051954315.1 Solirubrobacterales bacterium | reverse complement strand
AGCTCAGCCGCCGCTGGAATGGAAGCGGGTGCGGGTGACGATGGAGCTGAGCAAAACTCCGGAAACGATTCTCAAAGACGGTCGGCTCGGGCTGGCGCTCAGCGTCGACCCCGCGCACACCAACGCTAGTGCCATCCCGATCATGTACGACTTCCCGACCATGGCCAGCCGGCTCGAGGTCGACACGACCACCCCGCTGGAATGAGAGCCGGGGAAAAGCCATGACTCCTGCTGCTGTTTTCGCCTTCGTCGGCGGGCTGATGGCCGGCAGTTTCACCACGGTCGTCTCACACCGCGTCCCGCGTGGGGAATCGGTGGTCGGCCCACGCTCGCGTTGCCCTTCCTGCGGCACCCAGATCGCTGCCTACGACAACATTCCGGTCTTCTCCTGGGTGCTCCTGCGGGGGCGCAGTCGCTGCTGTCAGGAGCGCATCTCCGCTCGGTACCCGATCGCCGAGCTGATCCTCGCCGCTCTTTACGCCGCCACGGTCGTGGTGCTCTGGGGGAATCCGACCGAGATCGTGCTCGGTCTCGTTTTCGTGACGATGCTCGTGGCGATCACCGTCACCGATCTCGAGCAGCGGATAATCCCGAACAAGATCCTGCTGGTCGCTGGGATTCTCGCCGTGGGCATCGTCGCGGTCGGCGATCCCGGCAGCTTGCCGCAACGCTTCCTCGCGGCTGCGGCGGCCGGGGGAGGCCTCTTCCTCGTCGCTCTTGCCTATCCGCGGGGCATGGGGCTTGGCGACGTCAAGCTGGCGGCGGTGATGGGCCTGTTCCTCGGTCGTAACGTCGCTCCCGCCATCCTCGTTGCCTTGCTCGCCGGCTCGCTGGTCGGGCTGACGATGATCGCCCGGGAAGGCAGTGGGGCCCGGAAGCGGGCGATTCCGTTCGGGCCCTTCCTCGCCCTGGGTGGAGTAGTCGCGCTGCTGGCGGGCAACCAGATGGTCGACTGGTACCTGTCGACGTTTTCCTAGAACTGAGTAGTCCTGGCCCGAAAGTCGGTTGCAGGGCAAAAGTTCGACGCGGTTTCTGCCGATTGAACACTTGCGTGCCCAAGTGTGCGTGACTATGGACCTCTCTTCGATCACCAAGCAGCTGAGCATCGGCCGCAAGAAAAGCGACGATCTCGTAGGCCTCGACATCGAGGCCGGCAGCGTCGCGGCTGCCGAAGTTCACGTCAACGGCGGCGTCCAGCTCCGGGCGGCGGCGATCCAGCCGCTTCCCGCTGGCGTCTTCCACGACGGCGAGGTGGCCGACCCCGATGGCTTGGCGGAGGCGCTGAAGGGGCTCTTCTCCCAACACAAGCTCTCGAAGCGGGTTCGTCTCGGCATCGGCAACCAGCGAGTGATCGCAAGGACTCTGCGCCTCCCGGTGATCGAGGATCCGAAGGAGATGGAGGCGGCGGTCCGCTTCCAGGCCCAGGAGCAGATCCCGATGCCCCTCGACCAGGCGGTGCTCGAACACCAGGTGGTCGGCGGTGTGCCCGCCGCCCCCGACACCCCGCCGCAAGTCGACGTCATCGTCATCGCCGCCCGGCGCGAGATGGTCGCCTCCTTCCTGGAGCCGGTGAGACGAGCAGGCCTGGAACCTGCCGGGGTCGATCTATCGGCTTTCGGAATGATCCGGTCGCTGGCCGGCGCAGATGGACTCGTCCAGCCGACGGAGGAGGAGCGAGCTGCTGAGGAGGCCGTCCTCTACTGCAACGTCGGCAGCGTCATGAACCTTGCCGTCGCCCGGCGGCGCGCCTGCCTGTTCACCCGCGTGTCCGGCATTGGTGTCGAGGGGATTGTTGGCCGCCTCGTTCGCGAGCTGGAGCTGACCCCCGAGCATGCCGCTCAGTGGATTGTCCACGTCGGCCTCGAGCGCTCCCTCGAGGAAATCGAAGGGGACCCGGCGATCGTCTCCGCGACGCGAGGGGCTTTGGACGACGGAGTCGCCGGTCTGGTTGACGAGCTGCGCCTCTCGATCGATTACTACGGCGCCCAGGAAGCCGCGGTGCCGGTCTCCCGAGTGGTGATGTGCGGGTTCGGCAGCGCCATCCCCGGGCTTGCGACGCGGATCGAAAGCCAGATCGGGTTGCCTATCGCGGTCGTCCGCCCGTCAGCGCTCACCGGCTATGACGAAGTCTCGGCGGCCAGGCTGACTCTCCCACTCGGACTCGCCTTGGAGAACTGAGATGCGCCCGGTCAACCTCATCCCCGCCGATCAGCGTCACGGCCAGCACTCCCCGATGCGGACGGGCCAGCTCCCCTACCTCGTGCTGGGGGTCCTCGTCCTCCTCCTCATCGCGGTCGCTCTCCTGGTCACGGCCAGCAATCAGGTCTCCGAAAGCAAGAGCGAACTCGCGCGACTCGAACGCGAAGACAAAGCAACCGAAGAACAGGCAGCTCGCCTCGCCGCCTACACCCAGTTTCAGGCTGTTCATGAACAACGACTGATGACGATCACGAGCCTCGCGGACAGTCGCTTCGACTGGGAGCGAGTGATGCGCGAACTCGCACTTGTGCTCCCGAGCGACGTCTGGCTCAGCGAACTGAACGCATCGGCCTCCTCCAGCGCCGAAGGTGGAGCCAGCAGCAGTGGCGGCCTCCGCGGCGCGGTGGCCGGTCCCGCCCTCGAGATCAACGGCTGCGCGACGGGCCAGGAAGCGGTCGCAGGGTTCATCTCCGATCTCAAAGACATCGACGGTGTGACCCGGGTCGGGGTTGAAGAATCTGCGTTGCCGGATCAGGAAAACGGGTCCGTCAGTAGCGGGGGAGAAGAAGGAAGCGGCGGCTGCCAAACCCGCGACTTCATCGCCGAATTCAAGATCACGGTTGCCTTTGACGCCGCACCGGTGCCTGCAATCGCAGGAGCGGAAGGCGAAGAAGTGGCAGCTGAAGGCGAAGCTCCCGAAGAAGCCGCTCCGGAAGCAGAAGGCAGCAGCGAAGGCGAAACCGAAGCGACGGCCGAATGATGAACCTGACTTCCTCGAACAGGCTGATCGTCGCTATGGTCGCCATCGTTGCTCTCGTAGTGCTCTTTTGGATGTTGCTTCTGAGTCCGAGGCGGAAGGAAGCGGCCAAGCTCAGCGACGAAGTCGCGCAGGTGCAGGAATCGCTGACGATCCACCAGGGGGAAGTGCAACAGGCACTCGCCGCAAAGAAGCGATTCCCCGCCGAGTACCGCCAGCTGGTGGTGCTCGGTAAGGCGGTCCCGAACGGCGACGAAACCGGTTCGCTCCTGGTTCAGCTGAACCAGCTCGCGCATCGCTCGGGTGTGGTCTTCCAGACGCTGTTGCTGTCCTCTTCGGGCGGAGGCGAATCGGAAACCTCGTCAGCGCCGGCAGAAGAAAACGCCTCCCCAACCGAGGTAGGCGCTTCGCTGCTTCCGCTCGGTGCCACGGTCGGTCCTGCTGGGCTCGCGGTGATGCCCTACCAGCTCGAATTCAAGGGCACCTTCTTTCAGATGGCGAAATTCATCGAAGGTCTCGATTCCTTCGTCAAGACCAAGAACGCGGCGGTTGACGTGACCGGTCGCCTGATCACGATCGGCGGCTTCAAGCTGGCCCCGGATGAGTCGGCCGGCTTCCCACTTCTCGAAGCGAATTTCGGTATCACGACCTATGTGCTGCCACCGGAAGTAAGCGCCACTGCCGGAGCGACGCCGGAAGCTCCGGAAACCGTGACTGCCACCCCCGCCTCCGCGACTG
>JBQCHW010000360.1:0-5718 GCA_051954315.1 Solirubrobacterales bacterium | reverse complement strand
CATGGCGTTTGTCTCGGCGATGGCGATCTGCGTCGCAGGGGCGGCATTCACCCCCGCCAGCTCGATGGCGCATGACCCGATCCTGTTCGTCCACGGCTGGTCGGAGAGCGCCTCGCTCTGGAACACGATGATCGGCCGCTTCGAAAAAGACGGCTACGCCAAATCGGCCCTCAGCGCCTACAGCTACAACACCGCCACCTCGAACAAGACGCTGGCCGAAACCGAAGTCAAATCGCGGGTCGAAACGCTGCTGAAAAACAACCCCGGCGCGACCAAGGTCGACATCATCGCCCATTCGATGGGGAGCCTCAACACCCGCTGGTACATCAAGTTCGTCGGCGGCGAATCGAAGGTCGACGACTGGGTCTCGCTCGGCGGGCCGAACCACGGCACCGAAACGGCAAACACCTGCTCCCAGACCTCCTGCGTCGAGATGCGGGTCGGCTCCACCTTCCTCAAAGAATTGAACGCGACCGACGAGACGCCCGGCGCCGTCAACTACGGCACCTGGTGGTCGCCGTGCGACGAAATCATCAACCCGGACGAAAGCGTCGTCCTCAGCGGGGCGACGAACCACAAAACCGCGTGCCTCACGCACGCCGCCCTCACCACTGACGAAACGGTCTACAAAGAAGTCCGCGAATTCGTCAAATAGCCGGTTACTGGAGGAGAAGCTCGAGGAGACCGCGGATCAGCAGAAGGATGCCGATCACGATCGCCACCTTCGCCGCGGTCTCTCGACCCCTCCGGGCCAGCCAGTCACGGAAGGCGGCGACCCGTTCTTCGGTTCTCTCGGGGGAGAGGGCGTAGCCGATCAGCGGCAGCTCGAGGAAGATCGCCTGGATCAGGCAGAAGAGGACGACGAGGAAGATCGTCGCCCCGGTGCCGGGATCGAGGTGGTTGAGGCGGTTGAGGGCGACGAGGTAGGAGGCGCCCGGGAAGCTCAGCACCGCCCCCACCGCGAAGGCGACCTTCGCCGAGCCTCGGCCGAGCATCTTTTCCGGCCAGGATTCCTTCGCCGATTCTTTTTTCCGCCGCCGCCGCTCCTCACCGATTTCGCTGCGCAGGACCAGCCCGACGACGATCGCGATCACGCCGAAGGCGAGGTCCTCGGCCGGCGTGAAGGTAGTGCGGGCGCTTTCGACTCCGCTACTGCTGTGGAAGGAGAAGGCGATCAGCAACCCCGACGAGATGCTGGTCAGGTAGCTGCCCAGCAGGTACCCGAGCATCAGCCGCTTCGGGTCCGGCAGCAGCATCATCACCGTCGCCGCCGCCAGCAGCGTCGGGTTCAGCATCGCCGTCAGCGACAGCCCGAGGAAGCTCGTCAGGTCACCCACGCCGGGGATTCTTACCGCTGGGTCAGACCTCGATCAGCGAGCCCAGGTGCAGTGTCTACGATGACTCATGGCCGCGACCTCTCCGCTCCGGAGCAGCGAGAGGGAGGCTGCGATCGCAACCGTCGTCGCGGCGTTCGCCGCCGACCCGGTTGAGCGCTGGCTGTGGCCGGAGAAGGAGCGCTACGAGAGCTGCTTCCCAGACTTCGTCGTAGCCTTCGGCGGCCGGGCCTTCGAGCACGACAGCGCCTGGGGACTCGCCGACACCGGCGCCGTCGCGCTGTGGCTGGCGCCCGGTGTCGAGTCAGACGAGGAGAGGGTGGTCGACATCCTCACCAAGACCGTCACGCCAGACAAGCACGACGACCTATTCTCGACCCTCGAGCAGATGGCCGTCGCCCACCCGACCTATCCCCACTGGTACCTGCCCTGGCTCGCGGTTGCACCCGCGTTGCAAGGCCGCGGCCTCGGCGCCCAACTGCTCGGACACGGCCTCGAGATCGTCGACCGCGACGGACTCCCGGCTTTCCTCGAGACCCCTAACCCGCGGACCGTTCCGCTCTACGAAAGGCACGGCTTCGAGGTCATAGCCACGCCGCAGGCCGGCAGCTGCCCGCCAATGACCTCGATGCTCCGCGCCGCCACCGCGTAGGCGGCTCTATGTGCGGACCAAGCTTTAGCCACCAGAGGACCGTGGTGACGCCATTGACCGGGCGTCATGCGCCGAGAGGATGAAAATCCGGTCTGAATCCTCGTCGTAGCTGTAGAGCAGGACCATCCAGGACCACGGCCCCAGGACGAATCGAATTGGCGCCCACCTCCCGTCCAGCTCCGGACCCGCAAGCGGGAAGGTTTCGAGCACCCGCAACGAGCGGACGACTCGGCTCCAAGTATCAGCTGGAAGGTTGAGCTTCGCGATCGCCTCATCCACATCCCGCTTTGCCCGCGGGCTAACGATTACCTGCGCCACTTAAGTCAGCTCGTCGAGCGGAATGCCTTCCCCACGCTTCGCTTGGGCGAGGCCCTCTTGGGTGCGCTCCCAAGCGCCGGGAATCGCGTCGAGAATCTCCGTTATGCGGCTGGCGTCCGGATCGGCATCGTCCAGTGCGGTCGAGAGAAGCGACCGCGCCAGCGTTCCCTCCTGCACGTGAGTCCGCTCCGCAAGCCTCGCGAGCTTTTCCGCGTGACCTTCGTCCAGGGTCACGTTGATGCGTTTCGGATTAGCCGCCATAAAACCAAGGATTGCACAGATCTACACGACCCGTGCTTCCAGCCGAAGAAGCCGCTGACGCCCCCGGCTGGATTCGAACCAGCGACCGTCCGATTAGAAGTCGGGTGCTCTATCCGGGCTGAGCTACGGGGGCTCGGAGCGAAGGTTAGGGGCTGAGGGGGCTGCTGGCGTAGGATCGGCGGATGGCGAAAGTTCAGGTTGGGAGCCATGAGCTTCATTACGAGCGGGGCGGCGAGGGCGAGCCGCTGCTGATGATCCAGGGGATGAGCGGGACTCATGTCGCTTGGGGGGAGCCGTTCTTGGCGCCGTTGCGGGAGAGCTTCGACGTGATCGCCTTCGACAACCGGGGGATCGGGCTCTCGGGGCCGATCGACGGGCCGTTCACGATCGTCGAAATGGCCGAGGACGCGGCGGGGCTACTCGACGAGCTGGGGCTCGAGAGCGCGCACGTGGTCGGGATCTCGATGGGCGGCATGATCGCCCAAGACCTGGCGCTCGCCCATCCCGAGCGGCTGCGGTCGCTGACCCTCGGCTGCACCTACTGCGGCGGACCCGGCTCGGCGCTGATGCCCCAGGAGAGCGTCGAAAAGCTCGCCGCCGGGATGATGTCCGGCGACCGCGACAAGGCGATCCGGGCGAGCTACGAAGTCAACCTCTCCCCTGCTTTCCGTTCAGACGAGGGCCGCTATGCCGCCTTCCACGAGATGGCGATCTCGGTGCCGGCGGCGAAACAGACGATCGAACTGCAGGCGCAGGCGATCTTCGGCCACGACACCAGCGGCCGGCTCGGCGAGATTTCGACGCCGACCCTGATTGTCCACGGGACCGAGGACGGCGTCCTCCCCTACCCCAACGGCGAGCTGATCGCCTCGCTGATGCCTTCCGCCCGGCTCGAGACCCTCGAGGACGTCGGCCACATGTTCTGGTGGGAGCAGCCCGAGCGTTCCGCCGAGCTGATCCGCGAGCACGCGCTCGCCGCCGGCCGCGCCTAGCGCCTTCTGCCTAGCCGGCGTCTTCGAATTCGCCCGGCACGCTCGGCCGGTCTTCCGGCTTGCAGGCGCCAGGGTTTAGAGGCCCGTTCACCTTGAACACGTAGTCGGGCTCCGGCGAGGCTTTTTCGCTGTCGTCGACCACCTGCTTCACCGCCGGGTCGCCCTTCACCCAGGCGTAGATCGGGAACTGGTACGGGTTCGGCGTGCCGGTGTTGTAGGGGCCGGTGTCCTGCGTGTACTGGCTCATCACCAGATATTCGTAGCCGCCTTCGTTGATCAGGCGGCGCAGCTGCCGGCAGCTGGTCGGCAGCCGGTTGGAGCCGTGCGGTCCTTTGACGCCGATGTACTCGACGGTGTTGGTCGCGTCGTTGCCGTAGAAGCCGTACTGGCCGAAAATGATCTGGCTCGAGCCGATGATCCCGATCTTCTTGTCGCTCAGCTTCTGGGTGTATTCATAAGCCTTCCACGGGCCGCCTTCCTCGAGGAAGGGACCAGGGTTGACGTAGTGCTGGTCGGCGTACTGGACCTGCTGGGCGCGCCCGAGCACGACCGCCAGGAGCACCACCGCGGCGGCGATCCCAAAGACCATCGCCCGGCTGACCCGCAGCCGCGAGCGCGCCAGCGACAGCCCCGCCGGCGCCCAGACCAGCGCCAGGGTGAGGAAGATCGTGCCGACGATGTAGGTGGTGAACCAGCGCGGCGTCGTCAGCACCGTGATCGCGTAGACGACCGTGAGGAAGACGAGCGTCAGCCAGGCCCGCCGGTCGGGCGCCCGCAACGGTCGCGCGATCGGCAGCATCGTCATCGCTAAGACCAGCCCCGGCGTCAGGTAACGGGTGTTGGTGAAGAAGCCGGTCGGCGAGCCCTCCTGCCCGGCGGCGGTGAGCGGCGTGAAGACGTAGACGACCGCGGTCAGCAGCGAGGCGACCGCGATCACTCGCAGGATCTTGTTGCGCGAGCGCCAGGCGATGTAGACCGCCGCGGCCACCGCGCAGATCAGGATCAGCGGCCAAAGCGGCCCGAAGGCGTTGTCGAGCTCGGGGAAGAACCAGCGCCGGTAGATCGTCGGTTGGGTTATGTAGTGCGCGACCGCGAAGCGGGGCCGCGGGTCGAGCGGCATCTGGTCGGGCATCGGCAGGTTGAGCGGCCCGAACTTGGTGATCGGGATCGGGTTGCCGCCGCTCTTGATCGCCGCCCGCAGGTACCAGTAGCCGCCGGTGATCAGCATCGGCAGCCCCATCACCCAGGCCGTCGTCCAGCGCCGTCCGCGGCCGCTGAAGATGAAGACGCCGATCGCGATCGCCACCACCGGCACGAGGAAGGTCGTCTTCACCGAAGCGGCGAGGCCGGCGGCGATCCCGGCCAGCACCAGCGGCCCCTTGTCGAGCAGCGCCGCGTTGCGCTCGGGCGCGTCCTGCACCGCCCCGGCGGTCGGCGCCCGTCGCTGGTGGCCGTTGATCAGGAAGGCTACGAAGGCGAGCAGGAAGGCGAGGCCCATGATGTCGTTGCGCCCCTCCCCCGGCTGGGTTTCGATCATCACCCCGGAGTCGAGGATGATCGCCGCCGCGACCAGCGTCGCCGGCCCGACCTTGTAGGGGCGGCCGATGCACCAGGCGGCGAGCAGGGCGATCGCCAGCCAGAAGAGGTTGATCAGCGGCGAGAGCCAGTCGCTCTTGAAGATGACGATCCCGGCCGCGTGGACCAGCTCCGAGCTCTGCGGGTAGAACCAGGCCGCCAGCCGCAGCGGGTCGGTGAAGTGGAGGTGGATGGTCGAGTGGGTCTGCGCCATCCAGGCCGCGAAAGGCATGTGGTACCAGGTGGTGTCGCCGCCGAACATGCCGAAGTCGAGGCTCGACTGCGACGGGAAGGACCACTCGGCGACGGTGAAGGAGGCGACCCCGATCGCGATCAGCAGGGCGATCGTTTCCACCGGCGGCGCCGCAACCTCGCGGCCGGTCCCGATCGTCTTCGAGCGGCCGAGCCAGGCCGCGCCAAGCCCGACGGCGATGCAGCCGAGGACCACCCAGCCGATCCGCAGGATGCTCAGCGTGCCGAGGATCTCCAGCGTCACGACCAGCAGCGCGACCGCGATCACGGCGTCGCCGAGCCGCGCCAGGGCGCCGGTGAATTCGGGCACGATCCAGCGCCGCAGCCAGTAGCC
>JBQCHW010000359.1:0-4973 GCA_051954315.1 Solirubrobacterales bacterium | reverse complement strand
CGGGCGGCTGCGAGCGGCGATGAAGCCGGGCGCCCCCCTGGTCGCCCAGTGCGGCGGCGAGGGCAACGTCGCCGAGTTCGCCGCCGCGATCGAGGAGGCATCCGCCCTGCCCGAGTTCGCGCCCACCTTCGAGGGCTGGCCGGCGCCGTACAACTTCGCCGGGCCCGCCGCCACCGAGGAGCGACTGCAAGCCGCCGGCTTCGACGGCATCCGCTGCTGGCTGGAGGAGAGGCCGGTCGAACCCGAGCAGCCGCGCGAGTTCGGGGCTGCGGCGGGGCTGGCGCCGCACCTCGAACGCCTCTCCCAGGAGCAGCGCGAACCCTTTGTCGACGCGGTGATGGAGCGCCTCGAGCAGCCTGTCGTCTTCCGCTACGTGCGCCTCAACATCGACGCCCGCGCCGCCTGACTAGAGTGGCGACCTCGTGAACGAAAGACCGCGCATAGTCGTCCTGCCCGGCGACGGGATCGGTCCGGAGATCGTCGCCGCGGCCCGCCAGGTGCTGGACGCGCTCGGCGAGTTCGCCTACGAGGAGCACCTGATGGGCGGCTGCTCGATCGACGAGCACGGGACCGCCCTTACCGACGAGGTACTCGATGCCTGCAAGAGCGCCGACGCAGTGCTGCTCGGCGCCGTCGGCGGCCCCAAGTGGGACACCACCGACCCCGACGCCCCGCGCCCCGAGCAGGGGCTGCTCGGCCTGCGCAAGGGGATGGGCCTCTACGCGAACCTGCGCCCGGTCCGGCCCAGTCCGGCCCTGGTCACCGCCAGCCCGCTGCGCGAAGAGCGGATCTCCGGCACCGACCTGCTGGTCGTCCGCGAGCTCACCGGCGGCATCTACTTCGGCGACTCCGGCCGCAACGGCGACGTCGCCCACGACGTCTGCGAGTACTCGGTCGAGGAGATCGACCGGATCTCCCGGACCGCCTTCGAAGCGGCCCGCCGCCGCGCCGACGGCTCCGGCCGCAAGCCCAAGGTCACCTCGGTCGACAAGGCCAACGTGCTCGAGACCTCCCGCCTCTGGCGCGAGGTGGTCGGCGAGGTCGCCGGCGACTACGGCGACGTCGAGCTCGAGCACCTGCTGGTCGACAACGCGGCGATGCAGCTCGTCTCCCGCCCCGCCGACTTCGACGTCGTCCTCGCCGAGAACCTCTTCGGCGACATCCTCAGCGACGAGGCGGCGATGCTGACCGGCTCACTGGGGATGCTGCCCAGCGCCAGCCTCGGCGCCGACGGTCAGCCGGGGCTCTTCGAGCCGGTCCACGGCTCCGCCCCCGACATCGCCGGCCAGGGCCGCGCCAACCCGCTGGCGACGATCCTCTCGGCGGCGATGATGCTGCGCCACGGCCTCGGCCGCGGCGAGGAGGCGGATCGGATCGAAGCGGCGGTCGACGCCGTCCTCGAGCGCGGCCTCCGCACTCCCGACCTTGCCTCGGGAACCGTCGTCGAGCCGCCGACCAGCGAGCGTCCCTCGCCGGAGCGCGAAGTCGGGACCGCGGAGATGACCGCGGCGGTCCTGGAGGAGCTCTCCTAGAACCGCCGCGGCCGCGTCGCTACGGCGCGGTCACCGCCCACTGCCCGTAGGCGTAGTAGCTGCCGGTCGCGAGCGCTTTCGCCTGCAGCCCGAACCCGAGCCGGGTGTTGTTCTCCACCGTCAGCGCCGGGATGTCGACGTTGGTCGATTCGGTCAGGTAGATGCAGAGGTTGCCGGGAGCAGCCTGAGGCGTCTGGTTGCTGCCGCCGCCGAGGCCGCCGCAGTTGGCGGTCGTTTCGCCCGCTTTGTTGAGGACAGTGACCGCCGGCGCGTTCTGCAGCGCGAACTGGAACGTCTCCGCACCGCGGGTGGTGTCGCCTGCCGCCGTCGCGGTCGAGCCGAGGTCGAAGACCCCGCGCAGGGTCTGGCCGCTTTCCAGCGGCCTCGTCTGGATCGCCCCGAGCACGCTCTTCCCGAACTTGTTCAGGGACACCGAACCGTCGGCGAGTTTGGCGCTGTTGACCGAGTCGTCAGCGAGTTTCGGCGTCGTCACCGCGGCGTTGGTCAGCTTGTTGGTGGTGATGACGCCATTCTTGATCTTGGCGGCGATCACGGCGCCGTCGGAGATCTTGTCGCTGCTGATGATCCCGGCGCCGAGGTTGCCGGGCAGGACGGCGTTGGCGCCGAGTTTGCCGGCGGTGACCGCCTTCGGCGCGATCTTGCCGCTGGTGACGGCGCCGCGCTTGATCTTCGCGGCCGAGACCGCGCCGCGCTTGATCTGGTTCGTGCCGACGCTGTTCTTCGGCAGGCCGGCGGCGACGGCGGCGCCGCCGAGGGCGACGAACAGGGCAATCGTCGCGATCGTGTTCGCGTAGTTCAACTTAGGGCGGGGGATTCGCATCTGTTTCTCTCCTTGAATCGGTTCCGGGCCTTCATTCGAGGCGGCTGCCCTGAACACCTTTGACCCATCGGGCATACTTCCCCAACATGGATCAGGTCGAGTTGATTTGGCGAAACGGCGAGTTCGTCCCTTGGGAGGACGCCCAAACCCACGTGCTCAGCCACGGGCTGCACTACGGAACCGGCGTTTTCGAGGGGATTCGCTGCTACGAGACCGAGCGCGGCCCGGCCGTCTTCCGCCACCACGACCACCTCGACCGCCTGCACAAGTCGGCCGAGCTCTACTACCTGGAGCTGCCCTACTCGATCGAGGAAATACGCCAGGCGACGCACGAGCTGCTGCGCCGCAACGAGTTGCGCTCCGCCTACATCCGGCCGCTCGCCTACCGCGGCTACGGCAGCCTCGGCCTCTACGCCAAAGACGCCCCGATCGACTTGATCATCGCCGCCTTCCCCTGGGGCGCCTACCTCGGCGAGGAGAGCAAGAACGGCGGCATTCGCGCCAAGGTCTCGAGCTGGCGCCGGATCAGCCCCGGCGGCTCGATCCCACACGCCAAGGCCTCGGGCTCCTACCTCAACTCGATCCTCGCCAAGACCGAGTCGCACAACGCCGGCTATGACGAGGCGATCCTGCTCGACGAACGCGGCTTCGTCTGCGAGGGCTCGGGCGAGAACATCTTCGTCGTCCGCGACGACCAGATCCTGACGCCGCCGCACGTCGCCTCGATCCTCGACGGGATCAACCGCAAGTCGGTGATCCAGATCGCCCGCGACCTCGGCTACACCGTGGTCGAGCGCGACATCGCCCGCGCCGAGCTCTACCTGGCCGAGGAGGTCTTCCTCACCGGCACGGCGGCCGAGCTGGTGCCGGTGCGCGAGATCGACGACCACCCGCTCGGCGAACCGGGCGAGGTCACCCGCCAGGTCCAGGCGAAGTTCGAAGACGCCCTCTACGGCCGCGCCGAGGAGTACCTGGAGTGGCTCGACTTCGTCGACGCTCCCGCCGGCAACAGCTCCAACGGCGCCAGCGAGGCTTCCGGCTCCGAGTCGATCGGGCGAATTACCCCCGCCGCATAAGCGGCCGGCGCGGCACGACCGCGCACGCCGGGCCACCGCGCCCACCCGATCTTCTTCGACTCGAAAGGCGGTAACCATGGAACAGCCGATGGAACAGGTGAAGCTCTACGACACGACTTTGCGCGACGGGATGGGGGGACGCGGCATGTCCCTCTCGGTCGGCGAGAAGCTGAAGGTGGCGCAGGCGCTCGACGCGCTCGGCGTCCACTTCATCGAGGCCGGCTTTCCCAGCAGCAACCCGAAGGAAGCCGAGTTCTTCGCCCGCCTCGGCGAGGTCGAGCTGGAGAACGCGACGGTCGTCGCCTTCGGGATGACGCGGCGCCGCGACCGCGCCGCCGCCGAGGACGAGGCGCTCGGGGTGCTGACCTCGTCCTTCGCGCCGGCGATCTGCCTCGTCGGCAAGTCCTCGCCGCTGCACGTCGACAAGGTGATCCGGGTGACCCGCGAGGAGAACCTGGCGATGATCTCCGACTCGATCGCCTACTGCCGCGAGCAGGGCAAGCGGCCGTTCTTCGACGCCGAGCACTTCTTCGACGGCTACCGCGAAGACAGCGCCTACGCGCTCGAATGCGTGGCCGCGGCGGCCGAGGCCGGGGCCGAGAACGTCACCCTCTGCGACACCAACGGCGGCAGCCTGCCGAGCTACGTCGCCGAGGCGACCGCCGTGGTCGTCGACGCGCTGGGCGACGCGGTCGAAATCGGCATCCATACCCACGACGACTCCGGCTGTGGGGTGGCGAACTCGCTGGCGGCCGTCGAAGCCGGCGCCCGCCTCGTCCAGGGGTGCGTCAACGGCTACGGCGAGCGCTGCGGCAACGCCAACCTCGCCTCGATTCTGCCGGCACTGCAGCTGAAGATGGGGTTCGAGGTCGTCTCGCCCGAGCAGCTGGCGACGCTCGCCCCGACCGCGCACTACCTCGACGAGCTCTGCAACCTCTCCTCGGATCCCGACCGCCCCTATGTGGGCCGCAACGCCTTCGCCCACAAGGCGGGGATGCACGCCGCCGGGGTAGAGGCCGATGCCAGCACCTTCGAGCACCTCGACCCGGCCGCGGTCGGCAACGAGCGCGACATAGTCGCCTCCGAGCTGGCCGGCAAGGCGACGATCCGCAGCCAGGCCGATCGCGCCGGGATCGAGCTCGACGACGAGGCGGCGACCCGGGCGGTGCAGCGACTGAAGGAGCAGGAGCACCGCGGCTACCACTACGAGGCGGCGCCGGCGTCCTTCGAGCTGCTGCTGCGACGCGAGGCGGGAACCTACGAGCCGCTGTTCCGTCTCGAGAGCTTTCGGGTCGTGGTCGAGAAACACGCCGACGGCGAGGTGGTCACCGAGGCGACGGTCAAAGTCGAGGTCGACGGCGAGCGCTACTTCGAGGCGGCCGAGGGCAACGGGCCGGTCAACGCCCTCGACAAGGCGCTGCGGACGGCGATCGCCGGCAAGTACCCGCACCTCGCCGACGTCGAGCTGACCAACTACAAGGTGCGGATCCTCGACGAAGCCCACGGCACCGGCGCCGTCACCCG
>JBQCHW010000358.1:0-2883 GCA_051954315.1 Solirubrobacterales bacterium | reverse complement strand
CGTGGCGGCCGCGAACCCCGCCTCGGCACCCTGGTGAAGCTGGCCACCGCCCTCGGCACCACTCCGGAAGCGCTCTGCGCCGGGATCGCCTGGGACCCGAAAGCGCGCGACTACAAGATCGAGAAACCCTCCTAGGGGAGGAATTCTTCGAGCAGGTCCTGTGCCGGTCCGAGGAAGCTTTCGGCGTTGCCGAGGAACGATTCGGCGTCGTTGACGAATTCGATTGCCTGTTCGAGCGGAACCCGTTGCACGGCCTCGCGCAGGGGCACCGCCAGGATCGGGCTCAGGGCACCGGCTTCTTCGGCATCGTCGACCGCCCGCACCAGGCCGGCGCGGACCGCCTTCGCCAGTTTCGCGTCGTTGATCCCGTATTTCTCTTTGAACCGCTCGCGGGCCTCCGGGGTCGCCAGCGCCCGCGCCAGCGCCTCGCGGGAGACCCCGAGCTTGCAGGCGGCGCCGTCGAGGGCGGAGACGGTGAACTGGTTGGCGATTTCCGAGAGCCCCTGCGGGTTGCTCCAGGGGCGCGGCTTGCAGGGGTCCTGCACCTTCTCCGGCTCATATGAGGAGCCGCCGGCGGCCAGGTAAGCGCCGACCAAGACCAGGGAGGCGACCACCGCACCGGCAATCAGCAGGAGCCCGCGGCTGCGCCTGATGTCGCCTTGGGAGGAGCTCACAGCTCCACCTCTTTCGAGAGCGCGATCGGGAACAGCGCGATCAGCCCAAGCAGCGCCGCGAGGATGAACGAGGTGCTGAAGGCGTGGGTGGCGCCGCGATCGAGCTGGTCCTGCAGTTCGCCCTGCAGCTGCTGGACTTCGGAGCGCTCGCCCGGATCGTCGGGCAGCGGTTCGAAGGCCGGGCCGATCGTCGGCACCTTCCCCCGCTCTTCTTCCAGGCGCTCGCTGACCCGTTCGGCGAGGTCGAGCTTCAGCAGCGGGTTGATCGGCGAGTCGAGGATCACCGCGGTGCCGGCGTTGATCGCGTCATGTCGCTGCTGGTCGATTTCGGCGGTGAAGATCGGGGTCAGCGCCAGCAGCCCGATCACCACCCCGGCGTGGCGGGCCGAGATCGTCCAGCCGCCGTGGATCGCCTGCGGGGCGCGGCCGCTGAGGGCGGTCTCGGTCAGGGCCGAGAGGACGAGGGCCAGGCCGAGCCCGACGAGGATCTGCGGCGGCAGCGTCAGGGCGATCGTCGCCTTCGGCAGGAAGGCGAGCCCGGCGAGGCCGCCGGAGACGAGGATCGCCCCGGCGGCGGCGCGGGCGCGGGCGTCGGGGACGAAGTCCGCCAGCTTGCCGCCAAGCACGGCCGCCAGCGGCATCACCGAGACGACGAGGGCGGCTTCGATCGGGCTGAGGCGCCAGCCTTCGATCAGCAGCAGGACGAGGAGGAAGAGCGCCGCCGCGATCGCCGCCGAGACCATCGCCAGCGCCAGGTTCGCCCAAAGGTGCGGCCGGCCGGTGCGGCGCAGCTCGGTCGAGACGATCCCGGTCGCCGCCTCGTGTTTGGCGACCGAGAGGATCGGCACCGCCGCCGCCAGCGCCACCGGCACCTGGAGGAGGAAGATCGACTGCCAGGAGACGAGCTCGGTGAGGATGCCGCCGAGAGCCGGCCCCAGCGCGGCGCCGGTCGCCCCGGCGGCGGCCCAGACGGTGGTGGCGCGCTGCTCGGAGCCAACCGTCGCCGGCAGCAGCTCCAGCGCCGCGGTCACAGCCGCGGCACCGCCGACCGCCTGGATGCAGCGGGCGGCGATCAGGGTCGAGAGGTTGTCGGCGAGGCCGCAGGCGAGACCGGCGCCGGCGAAGATCGCCAGGCCGACCGCGGCGGCGCGACCGGGGCCGACCCGGCGGGCGACCAGCGCCGCGGGCACCGCCGCCAGCGCCATCACCAGGTTGAAGGAGACGAGCACCCAGGTGACGCCGGAAACGCTCGTGTTCAGTTCCCGGTAGATGTCGGGCAGCGCCAGGACGACGATCGAGGAGTCGGCTAGGACGACACCGACCGCGAGGGCCAGGGCGGCGACGCGCGGTTTCGGCGCGGCGCTAATAGCCGAGCTCCTTCGCGTACTTGCGGCGGTACTCGTTCCGTTTCTCCAGCACCTCTTCGACGTAGGCACGGGTTTCCGGGAACGGGATCTCGGTCACGGTCAGGTCTGCCCCACCCCACTTGTCGGCGTTGCCAGGGCCGGCGTTGTAAGCGGCAAGCGCCGCCGCCTCGTCGCCGTCGTAGCGGTCGAGCAGTTCGTGCAGGAGGAAAGTTCCGTAGCGGATGTTGATTTCGGGGTCTCCCAGATCCTTCAGTTCGAAGCTCGTAGCTTCGCTGTTCCTGGCGATCGTCGCCGCCGCTTCCGGCGTGATTTGCATTAAGCCACGCGCCCCCGCGCTCGATTCCTGGTCCTCGAACTTCGACTCGGCGTAGATCACGGCGGCGATCAGGGCGGCGTCGACGTCCTTTTCCCGGGCCTGCTGGCGGATCACGTCCTCGTGGCGCAGCGGCAGCGTCAGCTCCCTGATCGCCTGGTCGAAGGTGCCGTTGGAGATCAGGAAGGCGAGGATGAGTCCGGCCAGGACCGCGATCCCCGCCCAGGCGGCGCGGCGGCGGCGGGCGCGGACCTTGGGCCTCATCAGCGCAGCTTTTCGAGCAGGGCGGACAGCGCCAGCTCGAGATCCTCCACCGAACCGTCGTTCTCGACCACGTGCTCGGCCCGCTCGGCCTTCTCCCCCTGGGTCAGCTGCCGGGCCTCGCGCTCGTCGACCAGGGCGTGGCCGCGGGCGGCGGCGCGCTCGCGGCGGACCTCGTCGCTGGTGACGATCGAGACGGTGGTGTCGAACGGTCGCTCGCCGCCGACCTCGAACAGCAGCGGCACCTCGACCACGGCGACCTCGGTCT
>JBQCHW010000357.1:0-13379 GCA_051954315.1 Solirubrobacterales bacterium | reverse complement strand
CGCGTGGGGGAAGAGGTCGACGAACAGCGCCAGGCAGAAGGTGAGGATGCCGACCGTGGTCGCGGCGAAGGCGCGGCCCGGGCTGACATCGGCGAGCGCCGCCGCCGCGACCAGCGCCAGCGCCGAGACGGCGGCGACGATCGCCGAGCCGAGGTCGATGCCGCCGGGATGGGAGGCGACGGTCCAGACGAGGAAGCCGATGCCGAGCGCGGCGGCGATCGGGGCGACGGTCGCGCCGATCCCGCGCGCCCGCTCGGCGACCGCGCCGGTCGTCCGCAAGTTGAGGAAGATCGCGCCGTGGGCGAGGAAGATCGCCAGCGTCGTCAGGCCGCCGAGCAGCGCGTAGGGGTTGAGCAGCGTGAACAGCGTCCCGGTGTACTCGTGGCTGGCGTCGATCGGGACGCCGTGGACGATGTTCGCCCAGCCGACCCCCCAGAGCAGCGCCGGCAGGAAGCTGCCGAACATCAGCGCCCACTCCCAGCGTTCGCGGCCGCGCTCGCTCGTCGCCTTGCCCCAGAACTCGAAGGAGACGTTGCGGACGATCAGCCCGACCAGGATCAGGAAGAGCGCCAGGTAGAAGCCGGAGAAGAGGGTCGCGTACCACTGCGGGAAGGCGGCGAAGGTGGCGCCGCCGGCGACCAGCAGCCAGACCTCGTTGCCGTCCCAGACCGGCCCGATCGAGTGGATCACCGCCCGCCGCTCCGCCTTCGATTTGCCGACCGCGCGGATCAGCATCCCGACCCCGAAGTCGAACCCCTCGAGCACGAAGTAGCCGAGCCAGAGGACCGAGATGAGGACGAACCAGAGCGCTTGCAGGAAGGTGTAGGCGTCCATGATCAGTAGGCGAGCGCCAGCTCCTGCGCCGGCTCCTCCGCTTTGCCGGCGACCACCGGCCCTTTCTCGACCGCTTTGACGAAGACCCGCCCGGCAATCGCCGCCAGCACCCCGTAGAGCAGGGTGAAGCCGACCAGGGTGATCCAGATTTCCGCCGCGCTGACGCTCGGCGAGTTGGCGACGTCGGTCTTCAGCAGCCCGAAGACGGCCCAGGGCTGGCGCCCCATCTCGGTGAACAGCCAGCCGGTGGCGCTGGCGACGAACGGCAGCGCCACCGCCGGGACCGCCAGGGTGAGGTAGCGCTTCGAGTCGCGCAGCTTGCCTTTGTGCAGCAGCCACCAGCCGACCGCGGCGAAGACCATCATCGCGAAGGCGCAGCCGAGCATCGCCCGCCAGGTCCAGTAGGTGATGCCGACGATCGGCGTGTAGTTGCCGGGCCCGTACTTGCGCTGGTATTCGCGGTTGAGGTTGTTGATCCCCTCGATCTCGCCGTTCGGGTAGCCGGTCGAGATCCAGGACAGCAACTGCGGGATCTCGACGTTGCGGTTCAGCCCTTCCGGGTTCGACTTGAAGTCGCCGGTGGCGAAGAGCGAGAGCCCGGCGCCCTTCTTGGTCTCGAAGACGGCGTCGGCGGCGGCCATCTTCATCGGCTGCTGGTGGCTCATCAGGATGCCGTTGAAGTGGCCGACGAAGACGGTGGCGATCGCCGCGAGGGTGACCAGCGGCAGGGCGAAGGAGATCGCGCTGCCGAAGACCTCGACCTCGCGGTCGCGGCGCAGGTGCCAGGCGGAGACCGCGATCAGGATCATCCCGGCCGTCAGCAGCGCCGCCAGGATCGTGTGGGCGAACGCGTAGAGCGCGGTGCTGTTGAAGAGGACCGCGGCGATGTTGGTCAGTTCGGCTTTGCCGTCGGCCATCCGGTAGCCGACCGGGTGCTGCATCCAGGAGTTGGCGGCGAGGATGAAGTAGGCCGAGAGCGCGGTCGAGCCGGCGACGGCCCAGGCGCAGGCGAGGTGGACTTTTTTCGAGAGCCGCCCCCAGCCGAAGATCCAAAGCCCGAGGAAGGTCGACTCGACGAAGAAGGCGGCGAGCCCCTCCATCGCCAGCGGCGCCCCGAAGATGTCGCCGACGAAGCGCGAGTAGTTCGACCAGGCCATCCCGAACTGGAACTCCTGGACGATCCCGGTGGCGACCCCGAGGGCGAAGGAGATCAGCATCAGCTTGCCCCAGAAGCGGGTCGAGCGCAGCCACTTCTCCTCGCCGCTGCGGTGCCAACGGGTCTGGAAATAGGCAACGCAGATCGTCAGCCCGATCGTCACCGGGACGAAGATGAAGTGGTAGAGCGTGGTGATGCCGAACTGCCAGCGCGCGAGTTCCAGGGAGGTCACGGGCCGGAGGCTATGAACGCGTTCGCAGGCCTCCATCCGCGCAGCGCCCGCGAGAGCCATGCGGCGAACTACGGAGCGCTAGGCGAGGCCGAGGCGGAGGGCGCCGGCGGCTTCGTGCATCGCGGCGCGGGCGGTGGGGCAGATCGCGGTGAGGTTGGCGTAGGTGTGAATCAGGCCGGGGTGCCGCTGGAGGGCGACGGCGACGCCCGCCTCGCGCAAGCGTGCGGCGAAGGCCTCGCCCTCGTCGCGGAGCGGGTCGAAGCCGGCGGTGGCGATGTAGGCAGGCGGGAGGCCGGTGAGGTCGGTGGCGTTCAGCAGGGCGACGCGCGGGTCTCCGCGGTCGACTCCCGGCGGCAGGTAGTGGTCCTCGAACCAGTCCATGTCGCCGCGGGTCAGCAGGAAGCCCTCGCCGAAGGTCCGGCGCGAGGGGGCGGTCCCGGCGGTTTCGGCGACCGGGTAGATCAGCAGCTGCATCGCCGGCAGCGCGGCGCCCTTATCGCGCGCCGTCAGGCAGGTCGCGGCGGCGAGGTTGGCACCGGCGCTGTCGCCGCCGACCCCGATCCGCTCTCGGTCGATGCCCAGCCGCTCGGCATTCGCCGTCGCCCACTCGAAGGCGGCGAGCGCGTCTTCGGCCGCCGCCGGGAAGGGATGCTCGGGCGCCAGCCGGTAGTCGACCGCGAGGAGGCGGACGCCGGCTCGGGACGCCAGGAACCGACAGGGGTCGTCGTGGGTCTCGAGGTCGCCGATCACCCAGCCGCCGCCGTGGAAGTAGACGAGCAGCGGCGCCGGCTCGCCCGCCGCTTCGGGCACGTAGAGCCTGGCGTCGATCCTCCCGGCTGGCCCGGTGATCGCCACCGCCTCGACCCGCGCCATCGAGATCGCCGGCCGGTGGGCGACGATCCGCGCCTCTTTCAGCCGCTCCACCCGGGTCTCCACCACCGCTTTGTGCCCCGCCAGGCCGTCGTCGGAGGTCAGGCCGTCGAGCCACAGCAGAGTGTGGATGTCGGGAGCGAGTCGCTGCCCGTCGATTACCGGCGGCTCGCCGAACAGCATGCGCTGCAGCCGCGGTGGCAGGCCGCAGAAGAACTTGACGACGCGGTGCTCGACCGCAACGGGGAGGCGCGGCAGGTGGGCCACCAACGCAGGCTACTTCGCCGCAGGGGGGAGAACTTTCGCCGCCGAGCCCTTAGAGGGGCATGCGGTTGCTTCCCCTGTTTCTCCTCTCCCTGACGGGGCTCGCGATCCCGCTGAACACCTCAGCGGGGTCCGAGCCCCAGCTCGGGGCGCCGAAGGTCTTCTGTGAGCGGCCGCGCACCCTCCGCCTGCATCGCTTCGAGGACCGCTCCGCCCGCCTGGAGTGCGGCGCCCGCGTCATCGTCCGCATCGCGGTCCCCGGCTGAAGCACGGACCGATCTCACACACTGGCGGCGGCTTGCCGCACTAGGGTCGAAGGCCATGGAGGCGACCGCCACCGCTGCGGCTTCGGTGAACGGGCACGGTCCGGCGCCGATCGCGGGCCTGCCACCGGGGCCGCGGATGGGCCGCGTGCCGCAGACGGCGATCTGGTCGCGCCGCGCCCAGTGGCTGCTGGAGCAGAGCCGCGCCCGCTTCGGCCCCATGTTCAGCCTGAAGATCGCCTACGAGGGCGACTGGGTCCTGATCTCCGACCCCGAGCTGGTCAAGCAGGTATTCACCGGCGACCCGAAGGTCTTCCACGCCGGCGAGGGCAACCAGATCCTCCGCCCGATCCTCGGCGACAACTCGGTCCTCGTCCTCGACGAGAAGAAGCACATCAGCCAGCGCAAGCTGCTGCTGCCGCCTTTCCATGGCGAGCGGATGCAGGCCTACGGCGAGAAGATGACCGAGATCGCCGCCCGCGAGATCGAGAGCTGGCCGACCGGTGTCCCCTACAAGCTGCGGCCGCGGATGCAGGCGATCACGCTCGAGATCATCATCGAGACCGTCTTCGGCGTCCACGACACGGAGCGGATGGGGCCGCTGCGCGAGGCGCTGCGGGACTTCCTCGACCTGACGACGAACCCGCGGATCCTGCTGCCGGTACTGATGGTGGGCCCCGAGCGGGTCAACCTGATCCCCGCCTTCCGCCGCCGGGTCGAAGCGGTCGACCGCCTGATCGCGGCGATCATCGACGAGCGCCGCCGCGCCGAGGACCTGGAGGAGCGCGACGACGTCCTCTCGATGATGCTGCAGGCACGCCACGAGGACGGCAGCCCGATGAGCGACGCCGAGATCCGCGACGAGCTCCTCACGCTCCTGGTCGCCGGCCATGAGACGACCGCGACCGCGCTCTCCTGGGCGATGGAGCGGCTGACCCGCCACCCCGAGAAGCTCGAGCGGCTGCGCGCCGAGGTCGAGGCGGGGGAGGAGGCCTACCTGACCGCGACCGTGCAGGAGACGCTGCGCCTGCGGCCGGTGATCGTCGTCGTCGTCCGCAAGCTGACCGAGGCGGTCGAGCTCGGCGGCTACGAGCTCCCCGCCGGCGCCCGGGTCGTCCCCTGCATCCACCTGATCCACCGCGACCCGCAGATCTACCCCGAACCCGACCGCTTCCTGCCCGAGCGCTTCCTCGACAACCCGCCCGGCACCTACACCTGGATCCCCTTCGGCGGCGGCGTCCGCCGCTGCCTCGGCGCCGCCTTCGCCCAGTTCGAGATGGCCGTAGTCCTCCGGGAGCTGGTCCGCCGCTACGAGATCACCCCGGCGAACCCCGCCTCAGAGCGCACCCTTCGCCGCGCGATCACCGAGACCCCGCGTCACGACGCCACTGTCATCCTCAACTAGCGAGGACGTTTCCGTCCCCGCCGCAGCGGGGTAGAGGGTGCCCCGATGAAGCCGGGCAACCGCGAAACGATCCCGACGATCTCAGAAGCCGTGCGCGAGGCGACGGCGATCGTCGATCCCGAGGGCACCGACACGGCGGTGATCGGGTTCTTCGAGAGCTTCGAGGACGACGACCGGCCGACCACCGCCGCCGAGGACCTGCGCGGCGTCCTCTTCAGCACCGTCGAAGGCATCGACCCCGAAGGCGACGACCCCGCCGCCCTCGCCGCCGCGGCAGCCGCGTTCTGGCTCGCCACCAACCCCGGCCAGGCCGACAACGGCGACCACGTCCTCCGCGAGGGCGTCCGCCTCGCCTTCGAAGGAAAACCCCCCGAGACGCTCAGCGAGTGGCTGGCGGCCCGAGGGGTCGAGTTCTAGAGCTTCTTCGCCGGCTCAGCCGCAGCCGGTGTTGTTGCCGCAGCTGGGGCAGGTGTAACAAGACCCCGTCCGCTGCATCATGCCGCCGCACTGTTCGCAGGCCGGCCCGAGTTCGAGGCCCTGCATCCTCGCCGGGCGGACCGGGGGCTCTTCGGTCATCGCCGCCGTCGGCGCGACCGCACCGCCGTTGCCGCCGTTGGAGTGGCCGTTGCCGTTGGCCGGGCCTGCCGTGTCGGTGGCGATCCCGAGGCCGAGCTGAGACGTCTCCGCCTCCTTTTTGTTGCGGACCTCCTGGGTCATGATCCCCAGTTCCTCGAGCGTTTCGGTGTCCTCGATGAAGCGGCTCGCCAGCCAGCGCATGATGTAGTCCGGCATCGATTTGGCGAACGGGATCTCCGGGTTGCGCGTCATCCCCTCCGGCTCGAAGCGCATGTAGCTGAACTTCTGGACGAAGGTCTCGAGCGGCACCCCGTACTGGAGGCCGAGCGAGATCGCCGTCGCGAAGGCGTTGAGCAGCCCTCGCAGCGTCGAGCCCTCCTTGCCGATGTCGGTGAGGAAGATCTCGCCGAGCGTCCCGTCCTCGTATTTGCCGGCGGTGATGTAGCCCTCGTGCCCGGCGATGTTGAACTTGTGGGTGATCGATTCGCGCTCGAGCGGCATCTTCTTGCGGACCGGCTCGGCCATCTGGACCTCGGCCTCCGCCGCCTTCTCCTCCTGCGCGTCAGTGCGCAGCGCCTGCGCGGTCTTCGAGCCGTCGCGGTAGATGGCGAGAGCCTTGAGCCCGCCCTTCCAACCGCGGGTGTAGGCGTCGGCGATGTCCTCGACGGTCGCCGTCTGCGGCATGTTCACCGTCTTCGAGATCGCCCCGGAGAGGAACGGCTGGGTCGCCGCCATCATGTCGATGTGGCCGGTGTGGGTGATCGCCCGCTCTCCGACCGCGACGTCGAAGATCGGCAGGTGCTCGTCCTTGAGGCCGGGGGCGCCGACGATCTTGCCGTTCTCGGTGATGTAGGCCTCGATCTGGTCGATCTCAGCGTCCGAGTAGCCGAGCGTCTGCAGGGCCAGCGGCACCGAGCGGTTGGTGATCGTCATCTGGCCGCCGCCGACCAGCTCCTTGAACTTGACCAGCGAGAAGTCGGGCTCGATCCCGGTCGTGTCGCAGTCCATCAGGAAGCTGATCGTCCCGGTCGGGGCCAGCACCGTCGCCTGGGCGTTGCGGTAGCCGTGCTCCTCGCCGAGCTCGACCGCTTCGTCCCAAGCCCGCTGCGAGGCCTCGAGCAGCTCGCCCTTGACCCCGGTGCCGTCGACTTCGTAGGCGGCGTCGCGGTGCATCCGCATGACGCCGTTGTGCGGCTCGCGGTTGCGCTCGTACTCCTCGTAGGGGCCGGTCGCGCCGGCGGCGATCAGCGCCGACTGGCGGTAGGCGCGGCCGGTCATCAGCGAGGTGATCGCGGCGGCGACGTTGCGGCCCTCGTCGGAGTCGTAGGGGAGGCCGTCGGACATCAGCAGGGCGCCGAGGTTGGCGTAGCCGAGGCCGAGCTGGCGGAAGCGGCGGGCGTTCTCGCCGATCTCCTCGGTCGGGTAGCTCGACGGCCCGACGACGATCTCCTGGGCGAGGAAGACGACGTCGACCGTGTGCTCGAAGTCGACCGTGTCGAAGCTGCCGTCCTCGCGGCGGAATTTCATCAGGTTGATCGAGGCGAGGTTGCAGGCCGAGTTGTCGACGTGCATGTACTCGCTGCAGGGGTTGGAGGCGTTGATCCGGCCCGACTCCGGGCAGGTGTGCCAGCGGTTGATCGTGGTGTCGTACTGGACACCCGGATCGGCGCAGCGCCAGGCGGCGTCGGCGATCTGGTTCATCAGGTCGCGGGCGTCGAGCGTCTTCACCGAGGAGCCGTCGGCGCGGGCGGTCAGGTGCCAGTCCTCGCCGGCCTCGACCGCCTCCATGAACTCGTCGGTGACCCGGACCGAGTTGTTGGCGTTCTGGTACTGGATCGAGGTGAAGCCCTCGCCGTCGATCGACATGTCGAAACCGGCATCGCGCAGGGCGGCGGCCTTCTTCTCCTCGTCGGCCTTGCACCAGATGAAGTGCTCGATGTCCGGGTGGTCGACGTCGAGGACGACCATCTTCGCCGCCCGCCGCGTCTTACCGCCCGACTTGATCGTCCCCGCCCAGGCGTCGGCGCCGCGCATGAAGCTGACCGGGCCGCTGGCGGTGCCGCCCTTGGAGAGCTGCTCGGTCGAGCCGCGGATGTTGGAGAGGTTGATGCCGGAGCCGGAGCCGCCGCGGAAGATCTTGCCCTCCTTGGTGTTCCAGTCGAGGATCGACTCCATCGTGTCCTCGACGCTCAAGATGAAGCAGGCCGAGCACTGTGGGTGCTCCTCGAAGCCGACGTTGAACCAGACCGGCGAGTTGAAGGCCGCCTTCTGCATCAGCAGGATCGCGGTCAGCTCCATCTCGAAGGCCTCGCCGTCCTCCTCGGAGGCGAAGTAGCCGAGCTCGCGCCCCCAGTCGGCGATCGTGCCGGCGACCCGGCCGATCATCTGTTTGACCGAGCTCTCGCGCTCGGGGCTGCCGAGCTTGCCGCGGAAGTACTTCTGGGCGACGATGTTGGTCGCGTTCTGCGACCAGCTCTTCGGGAACTCGACCCCGCGCTGCTCGAAGGCCGGGCTCTCCGGGTTGCCGATCACGGCATCGCGGATCTCCCACTCGATCTGGTCGAAGGGATGTACGCCTGCCGTCGAAAACTTGCGTTCGATCGAGAGGCCCTGCAGACCGTTTTTGGGACTGGCAACGGCGGTCTTGGACATCAAAAAACTCCTCTCGAGCGGGCTTTCAGCGGTAACTACGCAGGATCGCTCAAAGGCAGGACGGAAAAAGTCACGAAAGGCGCAATTAGGCAGTTCCGAAAGCCACGGAACCGCTTACATATTGTGTCAACTCCCCAAACTCGGCATTCCCTTTCAGGAGTGCGGGTGCGTGTGCCAAGGCCAAATGCGGGGTAACCTTTGCCGCATGGAGGACCTGCGCAGGGGCGCAGAACGGATGGGCGAGCGCGCCACCGCGGCCAAAGAGGCGATGAACGACCGCGCCCAGGCCGCCAAAGACGCGATGGGCGAGCGGGCGATCGCGGCCAAAGAGGCGACGGCCGAGGCGATCGCCCTGGTCAAACCGAAGCTGCGCGGGGTCTCCCACAAGTGGGCCTTCTTCGCCTCGCTGGTGCTAGGCGCGGCGCTGATCCTCCTCGCCGACACCCCGAAGGCGACCCTCGCGGTCGCGATCTACGCGATCAGCCTCTCGGCTCTGTTCGGCACCAGCGCCCTCTACCACGGGGTCGAATGGAAGCGGCCGAGCGCGCGCCAGTGGATGCGCCGGCTCGACCACAGCATGATCTTCTTCCTCATCGCCGGCACCTACACGCCCTTCGCGCTGCTCGTCCTCCACGGCGCCCTGGCTCAGGCGATCCTCGCCGTCGTCTGGATCGGCGCCGTCGCCGGGGCGATCGTCGAGATGGTCTGGATCGACCACCCGAAATGGGCCTCGGCCCTGATCTACCTCGCCCTCGGCTGGGTGGCCGTCGCCGCCTTTCCCGAACTCTGGACCTCGCTCGGGGTGACCGGCACCCTCCTCGTCGCCTTCGGCGGCCTCCTCTACACCGCCGGCGCCGTCGTCTACGCGACCCAGCGCCCCAACCCCAACCCCGCGGTCTTCGGATACCACGAGGTCTTCCACCTCTTCGTCATCGCCGCCGCGATCGCCCAGTACGCAGCGATCGCCTTCTTCGCCCTGCCGAAGGGCTAGGCGGCGGCCGGGACCAGTTCGCTCAGCTGCTCGGCTTCTGAGACCAGCTCGGCCAACAGACCCTCGAGCTGCTCGGATTGCTCGGGCGGGAGCTCGAGGCGGGCGCCGTGCATCAGCTCGGCGGCTTTGGCGACGGGGAGTTCGCGCTCGACTACGCGGCCGCCGAGGGCGCCGAGGACTTTGCGAGTCTCGGCCTGGGCCCAGACGGCGCCGAACATCCCGGTCGAAGCGCCGATTACCGCCGCCGGCTTGCCGGTGAGGGCGCTCTGGCCGGCGGGGCGGGAGGCCCAGTCGAGGGCGTTCTTGAGGACGCCGGGGATCGAGTGGTTGTACTCAGGGGTGGCGACGATCACCGCGTCGGCCTCGCGCATCGCCTGCCGCAGGGCCTCGACCGGCTTGGGCGTGCCCTCGGCCTCGACGTCGGCGTCGTAGGGCGGGATCTCCCCGAGGCGATCGAACTCCACCAGCTCCGCCCCGGCGGGAAGCCGCTCGGCGGCCTCGCGCAGCAGGGCGTGGTTGTAGGAGTCCCGGCGCAGGCTTCCGGTTATGCCCAGGACCCGCATCGCTATGCCTCCTCGGCGACGAGCTCGAGGTCGACGGAGATCGTCACGGCGTAGTCGAGGACCTCGCCGCCGCTCGGCAGCTCGGCCTGCCAGTTGAGGCCGAAGTCGCGCCGGTCGACGGTCGACTCGATCGAGAGCCCGACCCGGGCTTCGCCGGCCATGTCTCCGCCGAGCTCGCCGAAGCGGCCGCTGGCCTCGACCTTGCGGGTCTCGCCGCGGATCTCGAGATCGCCGGCGACGCGCAGGCTGCCGTCCTCGCCGACGCTGAGCTCGGTCGAGCTGAAGCGCAGCTGCGGGAAGCGCTGGGTGTCGAAGAACTCGGGGGAGAGCAGGTGGCCCTTCAGCATCTCCTCGTCGATCTCGATGCTCTCGACCTCGACGCTGCCCTCGAGCCGGGGCTGCTCGCCGCCGGTGAGGCGCGCCTCGTATCTGTCGAAGCCACTGCGGAAAGTCGTGACGCCGTTGTGGGTGACGGCGAAGGTGACGCTGGAGTGGACCGGGTCCACCGTCCAGGTGCCCGCCGGGACCTGCTGTTTGTTGACCGTCTCCGTGCTCATAATCGCTTCCTTCCCTAGATGGTTGATCCTCAAACGGTTGACGTGGAAACAATCCTAGCGAGAAATGCTTTGCTTGTCAACTATTGTCAAAACAAGCATCTTGTGGGAAGATGGTGGAGATGAGCGAGCAGACCGCAATCGCAGAGAGGGAGCCGACGAGCGCGGACTTCGATCCGCATCGCGAGGCGTGGATCTCCCTCACCCAGACCCACGCCGCCGTCACCGGCCGCCTGCAGGAGGCGCTGACCGCGGCCGAGCTGCCGCCGCTGCCCTGGTTCGAAGTTTTGGCGACGCTCCACCGGGCGCCGGAACAGCGGCTGAAGATGGGGGAGTTGGCCGAGGCGCTGGTGATCACCCGCGGCGGCCTGACCAAGCTCGTCGACCGGCTGATCAAGGCCGGCCTGCTCGAGCGGGCCTTCTGCGAGACCGATCGCCGCGTGTCTTACGCGACGCTGCTCCCTGCCGGGGTCGAGCTGCTGGAAGAGATGCGGCCGATCGTCCGCGCCGAGCTGGCGGCGACCTTCAGCGCCAAGCTCACCGTCGCCCAGGCCGACGAGCTGCGGCAGATGCTCGACAGCATCCGCGGCGGCGCCTGCGGAACCAGCTAGGCGCAGGCGAAGCGCTTATGCGAGCGCGGCCGCGGCCCGCTCTTTGGCGGACTCGATGGTCGCGAGGATGTCCTGCTCGCGGCCTTCGCGGAGCAGCACGATCGGGTCGGGGTCGCCGTTGACGATCCCCTCGAAGAACTCCTTGCGGTCCTGGTAGGTCGGCAGCGTCCCCTTCGCCCAGCCGCGGGCGTCGTTGAGGATCACCGCCAGGCGGGCGTACTCCTCGCCGAACAGCTCGGAGATCTCGCGCTTCATCCGCTTCGCCAACGCGGGGGAGGCGCCGGCGGTCGAGATCGCGATCGCCAGCGGCCCGGTGCGGACGATCGCCGGGAGGATGAAGTTGCAGAGCGGCGGCACGTCGACGATGTTGACCAGCATCGCCCGCTTCTCGGCGTCGTAGAAGATGCCGATGTTGACCTCGGAGTCGTCGGTACAGGCGATCACCATGAAGACCCCCTCGAGATCCTCCGGCCCAGTGTAGTCCCGCTTCTCCCACTGGATCGAGCCCTCCTGCGCCAGGCGCTCCAGCTCGGGATGGGCGGTCGGCGCGATCAGCATCACGTCGCCGCCGCAGGCCAGCAGCCCCTCGACCTTCTCCAGGCCGATGTCGCCGCCGCCGACGACGAGGCACTTGCGCCCGGTCAGTTTCAGGCAGGCGATGTAGAAGGGCGTCTCGAGCATGTCCCGCACGCAGGACTGATCGCAGATCCCTTTGCGGAACTGGCAGACGCACTCCTTGCCGGCATATGCCTGAGCTGGCATCGAGAGAAAGACTAATGATCCGGGCTAGCCGCCCCCGGACGCGAAGCGGAGGAGGCGGCGACTGATCTGGGTCAGATGCTGTCCAGGGTGACGCGGAGGCCCTCTTCAAGGCCCATCTCGGCGCGCCAGCCGAGCTCGCTCGCGGCGCGTGAGGCGTCGATCGTGATCCGCTGCACCTCGCCGGTCCGTTCCGGGGCGAATTCGGGATCGAAGCTCTCGTTGCCGGAGAGGTTCTTCAGCGACTCGATCAGCTCGAGGACGTCGGTCTCCTTGCCGGTGCCGATGTTGATCGCGCCGGTCGCGCTCGACTCGGCGGCGGCCAGCGCCGCGGAGACCACGTCGCCCACATATATGTAGTCGCGGGTCTGCTTGCCGTCGCCGTAGACGGTGGGGCGGCCGCCCTCTTTCAGCAGGCCGCAGAAGATCGCGATCACGCCGGCCTCGCCGAGCGGGTCCTGGCGCGGCCCGTAGACATTGCCCAGCCGCAGCGAGACGCCGGAGAGGCCGTAGAGGCGCTCATATAGGGAGATGTACCCCTCGGCCGCGAACTTGCTCTGGCCGTAGGCCGACATCGGCGCGATCGGCGCGCTCTCGGGAAGCGGGAGCTGCTGCCCCTCGCCCTCGCCGTAGATCGCCCCGCCGGTCGAGATCGAGACCACCCGCCCGCACTCCGAGGCACGCGCAGCCTCGAGCACGTTGGCGGTGCCGCCGACGTTGATGCTGGCGTCGAAGAAGGGGTCGGCGAGGGACTTGCGGACGTCGATCTGGGCGGCGAGGTGGAAGATCGCCTCCGGGCGTTTCTCCGTCGCCAGGCCGACCAGGCCGTCGCGGTCGCGGATGTCCATTTCGACCAGCTCGGCGCCGTTCGCGAGCCCCGGTTCGAGGTTCGACATGCGCCCGGTCGAGAGGTCGTCGACGACCGTCACCTCGTCACCCCGCGCGAGCAGGGCGTCGACCAAATTCGAGCCGATGAAGCCCGCGCCGCCAGTCACCAGACACTTCATGAGCGGGGCATCCTAAGCGCATCGGCGGGCCTTGCCAGGGAGATTGGCCGCTTGTACGCCTTATTGCGTGGCCGACGACCCCTGCTACCCTCGCCGCCCCATGAGACTGATCGTCACCGAGAAGAACAACAGCGCCAAGAAGATCGCCGAAGCGCTGAGCCGCGGCAGCAACGCCTCGGACAAAACTTTCAAAGTCCCCTTCTACACCTGGACCGACGACGACGGCAGCGAGCAGATGACCGTCGGCCTCAAGGGCCACGTGCTCGGCCCGGCTTTCCCCGAGGGCTACTCCAACTGGCAGAAGACCGACCTGCACGACCTGATCGACGCCGAGCTGATCAAGGAACCGACCGACAAAAACGTCGTCAAAGCGATCAAGAAACTGGCCAAAGAGGCTGACGAGCTGGTGATCGCCACCGACTTCGACCGCGAGGGCGAGCTGATCGGGCTCGAGGCGCTGGAGGAGATGCTCGACGCCAACCCGGACCTCGGCTCACGCGAGGGCACCGCTGACGGGACCCTGCGGATCAAGCGCGCCCGTTACTCGGCGCTGACCAAAGAGGAGATCGACCGCGCCTTCTCAGACCTCGACGAGCTCTCCTACCCGCTCGCCAACGCCGGCGCCGCCCGCCAGGACATCGA
>JBQCHW010000356.1:0-4011 GCA_051954315.1 Solirubrobacterales bacterium | reverse complement strand
GCCGGCGGCGATCTCACCCGGGCGCCGGCGCTGACCCTGGCCGTGACGGTGGTCGGCCACGCCCGCGACGCCGACGACCTGGTCTCCCGATCCGGCGCCCGGCCCGGAGACCTGCTCGTCGTCACCGGCGAGCTCGGCGGTGCCGCCGTTGGGCGCCTCCTGCTCGAACAGCCCGAACTCGCCAACGCCCTCGACGCGGGCACCGCCGACCGACTCCGCCGGCGCCAGCTCGACCCGACCCCTCGTCTGCGCCCCGGCCAAGCGCTGGCCGCGGCCGGGGCGACGGCGATGATCGATCTCAGCGACGGTCTCGCCGGCGACGCCGCCCACTTCGCCGACGCCAGCGGCGTTGCCCTGCAGATCGAAGCCGGCTCGCTGCCCCTGGCCAAAGGCGTCGCCGAAGTCGCCGCCGCGGCTGGGCGCGACCCGCTCGAGCTCGCGACTGCTGGCGGCGAGGACTACGAGCTGCTGGCGGCGCTCCCCACCGACCGCATCGCTGGCGCCCTGCGACGAATAACCGAGGTCGGCGAAACGACCCTCACCGAGGTCGGTCGGGTCACCGCAGGCGAAGGAGTCGAGCTCAGGCTGCCCGGGGGCGGGCTACTGGAGAGTCGGGGCTATGACCATTTCGGGGAGCAGGCTGAATCCCCGTAAGCAGCTCGCGGACGCCCCGACGGCTCAGCATCGCCATCGCGATCTCGCCCGGGTCCGGCTTGTAGGCCCCGGCTTCGACAAGGGATTTCAACTCGTGCGGCTGCATCGCTCTCGCAGTCATTATCGGCCCTGATACCCGCATCCTTAGTTCTGAGTACTCGCACATGCGTCCAAACCTGGCCGCTCATTACCCTTTGTAGCGATGGCGAACGGTTCCGCACGCATCCTCCTCGTCGACGACGAGCAGTCGATCCAGACGCTGCTCAGCTACCCGCTGCGCAAGGACGGCTACCACGTCACCTCCGCCCTCGACGGCTCCGAAGCCCTGCGGCGCTTCGAAGAAGGCCGCTTCGACCTCGTCATCCTCGACCTGATGCTGCCGCGTATGGGCGGCGTCGAAGTCTGCCGGCAGCTGCGCTCGCGCAGCCAGGTGCCGATCATCATGCTGACCGCGAAAGGCAGCGAGACCGACAAGGTCGCCGGGCTCGAGGTCGGCGCCGACGACTACATCACCAAGCCGTTCTCGATGCGCGAGTTCCGCAGCCGGGTGAAAGCCGCCCTGCGGCGCTCGCGGATGGGCGGCGAGAGCACCGCCGAGGCCGACGGCGCGATCGAGACCGGCGAGCTGACGATCGACTTCGACCGCCGCATGGTCACCCTCGGCACCGACGAGATCAAAGTCACCTACGTCGAGTTCGAGATCCTCGGCGCCCTCGCCCGCTCGCCCGGCCGCGTCCTCACCCGCGAGACCCTGCTCGAGCACGTCTGGGGCGACTCCGACTACCGCGACCCCCGCACCGTCGACGTCCACATCCGCCACCTGCGCGAGAAGCTGGAGCGCGACCCGAAGGAGCCGGAGTATCTCTTCACCGTGCGCGGGGTCGGCTACCGCTTCCGGGAGTAGAGCCGATGCGTGGGCTCCGGCTCAGCGACCTTGCCAGCCGCATCACCCTGATCTCGATCGCGATCGCGGTCGGCGCGACGGCGATCGTCTACGTCTACGCGGTGGCGGTCGGCGGCTCGGCCAGCGGCGACGACGCGGTCAAACTGCAGATCCTCACCGGCGGCCTGATCGCGGTGGCGATCGCGACCGCCGTCGGCCTCTACTACACGCGGTCCTCGGCGAGCAGCATCCAGCGGCTGCAGGAAGCCGCCCGCAAAGTCGCCGACGGCAACTTCGAAACGACGATCCCGGTCGCCTCGGTCGGGCAGCTCGGGCAGCTCGCCCGCACCTTCAACGAGATGCAGCGGCGCCTCGCCGAGCTCGACAGCGCCCGCAAGCAGTTCATCGCCAACGCCTCGCACGAGCTCCGGACGCCGATCTTCTCCCTCGGCGGCTTCGTCGAGCTGCTCGAAGAGGAGGACCCGAGCCCGGAGGAGCGGGAGGAGTTCGTGCGGACGATGCGCCAGCAGATCGAGCGGCTGACCAAGCTGACCACCGACCTGCTCGACCTCTCCCAGCTCGACGCCGGCGCGGTGGTGATGAGGGCCAGCACCGTCGACCTCAGCGCCCTGGCGCGCGAGGTGACGCGGGAGTTCGGGCCGCGCGCCGACCTGCGCGGCTCACGCCTGCAGCTGCGCACGCCGAACGAGATGGTGATCGCCCTCGGCGACCCTGATCGGGTGCGGCAGGTGATCCGTATCCTGCTTGACAACGCCCTCACCCACACCCCCGAGGGCACTGACGTCACCGTGACCACCTACTCCGCCAACGGCCGCGCCGAGCTGACCGTCTCCGACGAGGGTCCCGGCATCCACCAGGGCGTCCAGAAGCGGATCTTCGAGCGCTTCTACACCGCCGACTCCGCCGGTGGCTCGGGCCTCGGGCTGGCGATCGCCAGCGAGCTGGTGCAGCGGATGAACGGCGAGATCAGGATCAGCTCCAGCCGGCGCTTCACCTCCTTCACCCTCGACCTCCCGCCTGGCCCCGCGGCGACGCCACCGCCGCGCCCCTCCCGCGCTCCCTCCAGGGCCGCCGCGTGAGGAAGTCCAGCGCGCTCGCGGCGCTGCTCGCCTGCCTGGCGCTGCTCGCCGGCTGCGGCTCCGGTGGTGAAGAGAGCAACTCGGTCGCGACCGGCCCCTCGACCGAGCACGTCTCGCGGGAACCCGATCCCGCTCCCGCCCCCCAGGTCGCGGTCGAGACCTCGACCCCCGGCTTCGACGCGACCCGCGTCTACGAAGAGGCCTCGCCGGGAGTCGTGACGATCCGCTCGGTCTTCGACCAGGGCGCAGCCGAGGGCTCCGGCTTCGTCCTCGACAAGCAGGGCGAGATCGTCACCAACGCCCACGTAGTCACCGACGAATCGACCGGCGAGCGCACGGCGGCGAAGAACGTCTACGTCGAGTTCCCCGACCGCAACGTCGTCCCGGCCGAGATCGTCGGCTTCGACCCCTTCAACGACGTCGCCCTGCTGAAGATCGCCCCGGCCGGGCTGCCGCTGCACCCGCTCGAGCTCGGCGACGACGCCGACCTGCGCGTCGGCCAGCCGGTGGCGGCGATCGGCAGCCCCTTCGGCGAGCAGCAGTCGCTCTCGACCGGCGTCGTCTCCGCCACCGACCGCTCGGTCAAATCGCTGACCCAGTTCGAAATCTTCGGCGCGATCCAGACCGACGCCTCGATCAACCCCGGCAACTCCGGAGGCCCGCTGCTCGACGCCGGCGCCCGCGTGGTCGGCATCAACCAGCAGATCGAGACCAACTCCGGCGCCAACGACGGCGTCGGCTTCGCGGTCCCGGTCTCGGCGATCAAGCGCTCGGTCGCCCAGCTGCGCGAAGACGGCAGCGCCGAATACGCCTATATGGGCGTCTCCAGCCAGGCCCTCTACCCCCAGCTCGCCCGCAAGCTCGGGCTCGACACGACCTTCGGCGGCCTGCTCTCCGAAGTCGTTCCAGGCGGCCCGGCCGAGAAGGCAGGGCTCGAAGGCGGCGACGAAGAAGTTCGCTTCCAGGCCGGCAAATACGAGGCCGGCGGCGACGTGATCCTCAGCATCGACGGCCAGGACATCGTCGAGGAAAACGACCTCGCCCGCGTGATCGCCGCTCACAAGCCGGGAGACAAGGTGACGCTGACGGTTCTGCACGACGACAAGCGGGAGCAGGTCGAGCTGACGCTGGGCGACCGGCCCGACAACCGGTCCGCCGGCTAGCCGGCCAGCCACCGCGGCTGGACAGCATGTCGCCGCGCATCGGTGTAGAACTCCTGGCTTGCTTCAGGAAGTCGCCCTCGGCCACAAGACCCTCACCGACTACACCCACATCGTCGGCAAAGAGTTGACGGAGCAGATCCGTGAGCTCGCCGAGCCCCTGCAGGGGAAGCGGGTGCTGCACGTCAGCGCCACCGCCTTCGGCGGCGGGGTC
>JBQCHW010000355.1:0-4490 GCA_051954315.1 Solirubrobacterales bacterium | reverse complement strand
TAATTAGGCCGGCGTTTTGAGTATCCGCCGGTCGGAGGGGGTCCCCACCCTCTGATGAACCGTCGCCGGCTCAAGCATTGGGGGTGGGGGTATGAGGATCAGGTGCCCTCCGCTACGCAGCTACGGGAGGCTGCGGAAGGGATTCGGGGGCGCTTTGGGTTCGGGGGTGAGGTGCAGGAGCCGGTGCCTTTGGAGGCGGTGGAGCTACGGGCGGCTCGGTTGAAGCGGCCGGAGGCTTTCGGCGATCTGTTCTCAGATGAGAAGTACGAGCGGGTTTCGCATGCACTGGGGAAGGCTTATCGGGATGTGGTGCGGGGGTTCTATGGGCGGTTCGAGAATCCGCCGGATCTGGTGGCTTTTCCTCGGGACGAGTCTGAGATCGAGGCTGTGCTGAGTTGGGCGGAGGCCGAGGGGGCGGCGGTGATCCCCTTTGGTGGTGGCACCAGCGTGGTCGGCGGAGTCGAGCCACGGTTGGGGGAGCGGGCGGTGGTGTCGCTGGATCTGCGGCGGTTGGATCGGGTGGTGGAGGTTGATCCGGTCTCGCTGGCGGCGCGGATTCAGGCGGGGGCGCTGGGGCCGGGGTTGGAGGATCAGCTGCGGGAGCATGGGTTGACGCTGCGGCACTTTCCGCAGTCGTTCGAGTACTCGACCTTGGGTGGTTGGATCGCGACCCGGGCGGGCGGGCATTTCGCGACGTTGGAGACCCACATCGATGACCTGGTCGAGTCGGTGCGGGCGATCACCCCGCGGGGGACCTGGGAGAGCCGGCGGTTGCCGGGGTCGGGCGCGGGGCCTTCGCCGGACCGGATGCTGATCGGGTCGGAGGGGATCCTCGGTGTGATCGCCGAGGCCTGGGTCCGGGTGCGGCCGCGGCCTGAGTTCAAGGCCTCGGTGGGCGTTGAGTTCAGCGACTTCGAGAAGGCCGTAGGGGCGGTCCGCGAGATCGCCCAGTCCGGTCTCCACCCCTCGAACTGCCGCCTCCTCGACGCCGACGAGGCCGGCCTCACCGGCGCCGGCGACGGCCAGAGCCACCTCCTGCTCCTCGGCTTCGAGGCCGCGCACCTCCCCGTAGACGCCCAGATGGACCAGGCGCTTGAGATAGCCCGAACCGCCGGCGGGATTCCCGGCGACCTCCGGACCTCGAGCGCAGAAGAGGGCGGCGCCGTCGATACGTGGCGCGGGGCGTTCCTGTTGGCGCCGTATCTTCGCGACACCTTCGTCGCCTGCGGCGTGCTCTCAGAGACGTTCGAGACGGCGATCACCTGGGACCGCTTCGAGGAGTTCCACGCGACGGTGATGGAGACGGCGCGGCGGGTGGTCTCCGAGGTCAGCGGTGCCCCCGCTGACGGCCGAGGAGCGCCGCGCGTCAGCTGCCGCTTCACCCACGTCTATCCCGACGGCGTCGCTCCATACTTCACCGTCCTCGCGCCGGCTATCCGCGGCGGCGAGGTAGAGCAGTGGGACGAGGTCAAGGCCGCGGTCTCCGAGGCGATCGTCGATGCCGGCGGCACGATCACCCACCACCACGCCGTCGGCCGCGACCACCGCCCCTGGTATGACCGCCAACGCCCCGCCCCCTTCGCCGCCGCCCTGCGCGCCGCCAAGGCCGAGCTCGATCCCGCCGGGATGCTCAACCCCGGCGTCCTCATCGACCCGTAGGGCTTACACACCCCTTACATCCGCCTGATCGGGCTCGAACGCCGCGGGCGCAGGATCGGAACCGTCAGCAACTACGAAGGAGGTTCCGATGTTCGAAGCAGCACGCAGACATATGAAAGCGATCGCCACGATCGGCGTCGCCTCGGCCTTGGTCGTCGGCGGGGTCGCCGCCGCCCAGGGCGGCGGCGACGAAAGCCAGGGGTCCGGCAGTCCGAGCCAAGGGTCGATCCAGCACCCGCCCGGCCCGCCGCCGATGCTGGGGATCGGGATGAAAGGCCTCACCTACGCGGAACTGCACGTCCGCAACAAGGACGGCGAGAGCGAAGTCGTCCGTATCGATCAGGGCAAGGTGAAGAGCACCAGCGACAACTCGATCACCCTGACCGAGAACGACGGAAGTGAGGTCACGGTCGCCGTCGACGACGACACCGACGTGCTCGGCAAGCCGGGCGAGGAAACGACCATCGATGACCTCCAGGAGGGGCAGCAGGTCAGCGTCACCGCTCCTGACGGCGAGGCCGCGAAAGCGATCATGGTCCTGCCCAAGAAAGGGGACGTGGTCAGCGCCTTCCCGCCCGGGGCGATGCCGCCGCCCGGCGGCGCCGAAATGAGCCTGCAGAGCTCGGCAGGCTGACCAGGCCCGAGCTGGCGGAAGCGGGGATGGCAGGGGAGGCCGCCCCGCTCCGTCGCGGCCGGCCGCGAGACTAAGGCGCATGAAGGGAGCGATCCTCATCGTCGAGGACGAGCAGGCGATTGCAGACCTGCTGCGCGACTACCTGCGCCGCGAGGGTTTCGCCGTCGTTTGGGCCGCCAGCGGCGAGCAGGCACTCGCCGAGCTCGGTCGCCACCCGGTGCGCCTCGTCATCCTCGACATCGGCCTGCCCGGGATCGACGGCTTCGAGGTCTGCCGCCGCCTGCGCGGCCGCACCAGCGTGCCGATCCTGATCCTCAGCGCCCGCGAAGACGAGGTCGACCGGGTCGCCGGCCTTGAAGCCGGCGCCGATGACTACGTCGTCAAGCCGTTCTCGCCGCGTGAACTGGTGGCCCGGGTGAAGGCGATCCTGCGTCGCGCCCGCGAGGGCGCCGTCGCCGCGGAGACGCTGAGCGCCGGCGACGTCCAGCTCGACCACCGCTCCCACACGGTCAGCGTCGGGGGCAAGACGGTCGAGCTGACCGGTCGCGAGTTCGAGCTGCTGGCGGCGCTGATGGCCCATCCCGGCGCCGTCCTCTCCCGCGAGCGGCTGCTCGAGCTCGCCTGGCAAGGCGAGTTCCCGGGCGGGACCCGCACGGTCGACGTCCACGTCGCCCAGCTGCGGGCGAAGCTCGGCCGACCGGATTTGGTCCAGACGGTGCGCGGCGCCGGCTACAAGCTCGCCGCCTGATGCGCTCGCTGCGCACCCAGCTCTTCCTCGCGATCCTCGGCGCGGTGCTGGTCGCCGTCGGCGCCTCGCTGGCGATGGGAGTGGTGCTGACGAAGAGCGCGGTCCGCGACACGATCCAGAGCGATGTCGAGGCGCAGGCGGAAGCGTTCGCGAGTCAGTTGCGCCAGCTGCCGGGCGGGGCGACCCAACAGCTGCAGGTGCAGCCGGCACCGGGCCCGCAGGCGGGGTCCGCCCCGATGCCCCCGCCCGCCGGCAACGTCCTCAAAGTCGGCGGCGGCGAGGGGGAGACGCCGGTGGCGGTCCTCAGCCTCGCGGCGGCGAGGCGCGAGCTGCCGACCGAGGCCCTGGCAGCGCTGCGCCAGGACGGCTCCGCCAGCGGCACCGCCGACCTCGCCGGCCGCAGTCAGATATACGCGGCGGAGCGGGTCGGGCGGTCGGTTGTCCTCGTCACCCGTCCCGACGTCGTCTCCAACGACGACTTCAGCCGCTACCTCTCGGCCCTGCTGATCGCCAGCGGCGTGGCGGCCCTGCTCGCGGCCGCGATCGCGGCACTGCTGGCGCGGCGCCTCACCCAGCCGCTCCGCCGGCTCGGTGCCGCGGCTGGGGAGCTGGCGGCGGGAAGGCGCCCTGAGCCTGTGCCCCGGGAGCGGACCGAGGAGCTCGACGACCTCGCCGTCGCCTTCAACGGGATGTCCGAGCAGCTGCTGCTCGCCCGCGACGCCGAGCGCGGGGTCCTGCTCTCCGTCTCCCACGACCTCCGCACCCCGCTCACCTCCGTTCGCGGCTACGCCGAGGGAATCGAGGACGGGACCCTGGAGCCCGCGCAGGCGGCGACGGTGATCATCCGCGAGGCCGGTCGCCTCGAACGCCTGGTCGGCGACCTGCTGGCGCTGGCGCGGCTGCGGCAGGGGGTGCTGGAGGTGCGACGCGAGCCGGTCGATCTCGGGGCGGTCGCACGCGAGGCGGAGGAGCGGCTGCGCCCCCGCGCCGCCGAGGCGGGCGTCGAGGTGCGGGTCAAGGGCACCGGTGCCGCCGAGGCCGACCACGGCCGCGTCCTGCAGGTGGTGACGAACCTCCTCGACAACGCGATCCGCGTCAGCCCCCGCGGCGGCACCGTCGCGATCATCGTGGCCCCCGGCAAGGTGACCGTCGCCGACGAAGGCCCCGGCATCCCGCCCGAGGAGCTCCCCCGCGCCTTCGAGCGCTTCCACCTCCGCTCCCGCAGCCCCCGCGACTCCCCCGACGGCGCCGGCCTCGGCCTCGCGATCGTCTCCGAGCTCTCCACCGCCATGGGCGGCACCGCCACCGTCGAGAACCGCCCGACCGCCGGCGCCCAGTTCACGGTCACCCTGCCCATTCGTGCCCAGGAAGCGGGTCTGGAGCAGGGATAGCGGCGCCCGTCGGTACCCTTGCGCGACTCTTTCCCATGGAAACGATCACCTCCGAACA
>JBQCHW010000354.1:0-11346 GCA_051954315.1 Solirubrobacterales bacterium | reverse complement strand
CTCGGCGGCGGCCGAGTCGCGCTCGGAGATCACCGCCAGGGTCGCGTCGGCGCCCTCCCCCTGCGCCTCGATCCGCATCAGCGCGCCGATCTCTTCGGTGACCGGGTTGCAGACCACCAGCACGTCCTCGCCCGGCTGAATCCCCATGCACTGCCGGACCACAGTCTTCACCGCTCTGTCGAGATCAGCAGGCACGCCCCCACCCTACCCACGATGCGCGAATGGTGCAGCGTTTCCCCTGCAATCGACGCTCTCCCCGCCAACGCCCCTCAATCGTCGTCGTGCCGATGCCGAATCGACCAGCTCAAGAACCACACCAGCCCCACCAGCACCACCCCGAACCCCGTAAACGGCGCCCACCAGTCTTCCGGCCGCACCACCGCCAGCGAAACCACCGCAAACGCATCGACCACCAACAGGAAGGCCACCAGCACCGGCCGAATCGCCGCCCAACCCGTCTCAGGAGCTCCACCACCCGACCGCGCCATCGCTACCATCATCCCCCCCGCCGGAGTAGCTCAGCTGGTTAGAGCAGCGGAATCATAATCCGCGTGTCGGGGGTTCGAGTCCCTCCTCCGGCATGAAGTGCAGAACCGACCCAGCTCGTCCGGTCCTGATTCCTCCCAACTCTGCCCCGTACGCGACGAAGGGCCGCTTGAGGTCCCGCCTAGACCCGGATGCGCGGCCGGACCTGGATTTGTTGTTTGGCCTCCGCGTAGATGTCAAGCTGTTGTCGCTCCTCGTCCACGATCTCGACGACGACCGCGTACCGCTGCGTGCCACCAGAGGTCCACGTCGCGGGCTTGTGCTTGACCGCGAGGTAGTAGGTATCCCCATCGTCTACTCGCAGTTCGCGAGGAAAGATGCGGCGAACCTGGAGCGTGCTCCTAGAGGTTCGAGTGGAAGCTGGCTTCAACTTCAAGCGATGCCGGTCGCTCCAAAGGTCGACTCGCGCCACTCCTTGACGCGCATAGCGAGCGGCGATCTCGTCAGGCTCGACATTTCTCAGAAAGTCAAAACTCATCTCTGCAGCTAGATACTCCCGACGCTGCCGTCGCACCGGAGGATCGAAAGCAAGTGCCACGGAGATTCGGCGCTGGGAGCGTCCACGAGCGAACACGTCGGGGATTGGCACCGGATGGATGGCGACGGTATCGGCGTCCATGTCCCCATCGAAGTACATGACAACTCGATTCACGCCGCTGTCTAGGGCCAGCTCTGGAACAGGGCGGCCATAGCCCACAGCCCTCAATCGGTCCTCGTCCTCTGGAAATTGCGCCTCAACTGCTCCCGGGATTCGGGAAGCAATGCCGATCAACGCTCGGACAAGGTTGGGCGACGCCTCCGGGTAACGGCTCCATATATCGGCGGCGAGGCGGGTAACCCGAGGAGTCGCGAAGCTCGTCCCGGCCGCCAAGCCAAAGAGCCTCCCTCGGCCGTCTCCCAGAGAGACACTGGCGACGCCGGAATTGGCGTACTCAAGATTGTCGCTGTCATTGATGACCCAGTTCCCGCCGTACTCCACCAGGTCGGGCTTCACTCCTTTATACGCGCCGGGTCCGGTCCTGGAAAAAGGTGAGATCTCTTCTGCTTTCGCAATGGCGCGATCTCCAACTCTGGCCGTTCCATCCGGCGTTTGAGGAGCATCGGACCTAGCGATGCTGCCCACAGTTAGAGCGAGTGCTGCGGGTCCGGGCTCGCAGACTCGTGCAAGCTCCTCGAGCGTATAGCGCGGATAATCAGTAAGGACATGGCCACCGCTGTCCATTTTCATAATCGCTGGATGAACAGGGTGATTGCCCGCCGCGACGATAACCACGATCTCTAGCTCCCGAATAAGAAAGTCCAGAGACTCAGTTGGGAGTGCGACGTGCGGTCCTGAGTAGGCGAATTCTGAGCCGATCGAGAGGTTGAAAACCCGTACTCCCTCCTCGTCATGAAGAGTGCGGATCGCTTCTTCGACAACCCGGTGAACCAAGGCTCCGGGGGGGAACCGCGTCGCGTTAGTTGCGCCGGGATCAGGCTCCAGAACCCGTGCGCAATGGATTGGCCCCCGACCCTCAAGTAGATTCCCGTCGCGCAAGGGGATCTCGAAATCGCCGTAGGCGGCCAGGCCAGCGACGAGAGTTCCATGAGCACCAATGGGCTGCCATTCGTGCTCCGCCGGGAAGGAACGCTCGCTAGCCACTAGACCATCAAGCAGAGGGTGCCCAGAGGCAACTCCATCATCGAGAATGCCGATCGCCTCCCCATCAGCGTCACCATTAAACGCAAGATCATCGAGGCTGCGCTGCATCCAATCGGATGGCTCCAAGAACGGAACCGGAGGCGTGGAAATTCTTTCGACCGCCGAGAGCGCCAGCAAGCCCTCAATGGTTTTGCGAGGAAGGCGGCCACGGAGCACCGTGAACTGCCGGCGGGCATCCGAAGCCAGTTCATCTCCTCCTAGGTCCTTGATGATTGCCTGAATCTGCTGAAGTCGGCGCTCAGCCTCGGTGCGATCATGTGAAGGCCAGGCGATCACGTCGACCACTAGTGGTTTCTCGAGATCGTCCAAGTCGTCCGGAATTCCGCGCCCTCGACGATCCTCGGGACCATAAGGCTCAATCCCTTCTAGGACATTGAAGAACGTTCTGCCCTCGCCTTTCCCGCCCATCTTGTCCGGGCCCCGCTCGTACCGGCGAAGCTGGGAGAGCAGTTTTTTAGGTTCTTCACCCGCATAAACGAAGTACGTAAAATCGCCGGTCTCGCCCAGGAAGGTCAAATTGCGGCTGGAGAACTTCTCCTCCTCAATTCCATGCGCAGCACGGATCTTGAAGACTAGTCCAGGATCTACCCCCTCGACGACTCTAAGTTCAGAGGAATAGGCAGTGGCCTCCTTCACCTGGCGCGCAAGCTGCTTGCCGTGGCGGCGAGGATTCCGCTTCGGAGTTCGAGGTCCTCCCGTTGGGGCCGCCTGACGTCGACTACTCAGAGGAATGCGCGGAGGAAGAGGAAGGTGCTCGGCCACTAGCTCGTTTTACGTCTACCAAGGACGGGTCTTGACATCAGCGATGGCGCGGCTGATGTCTTGATGTTCAACCGTGGCGCGACCGGACAGCAAAGCGCTGCGTCGAGCATCCCAGACAACCTTCTCGGCGGCTGCATATGGCAATCCCTTCAGATCGCTGGCTGCGAGATCGATGTCTAGGCCTCGATGCGGGGTTCCCCGAAGTCGCAATCGGAGAACTTTCCGAAGCTGATGGACGGTTGGGCGGGGGAAGGCGAGGATCTCGTCGAAGCGCCGCCACAATGCGGAATCGAGGAGCTGCTCGTGGTTGGTAGCGGCTATTAAAAGACTCGATCCTCGAAATCCATCAAGCATTTGAAGAAATGCGGTAATCACCCGCTTGATCTCTCCGTGCTCGGACGGGTCATCGCGCGCCTTGCCAAGAGCATCGAACTCGTCGAAGAGGAGGACCCAAGACCCCGAGCGAGCGTAGTCAAATACACGATGCAGATTTGACGCGGTCTCTCCTAGATAGGACGAGACCACAGCATCAAGGCGTATGACCAACAAAGGCAGCCCCAACTCAGAGGCGATCGCCTCCGCAGCGCTCGTCTTTCCGCATCCAGGAGGGCCATAGAACAGCAGGCGTTGACGACGAGGAATGAAGTGACGATCTAGATCGTCCCATCGGGCAAACTCAGACGCCAGGCCGTGGAGCCGTTCAAGGAGCGGCCCGGGAAGCACCAGCTCCCCCAGGGATTGCTCGGGGTGTCGGATCTCTGCGAGGGGCCATTCTCCCTCACGGTCCATCGGGGGCGCCGGCAAGGCCACGCCCTCCGCCACCGCAGCACTGGAGCCGCCGGCGATGATTTTCCGCAGATCTCTGGCCAGAGCCATGTGCTGCTTGGACTCCTCATCCTCGATGATTTCCTGAGCAGCACGGCGAAAGGCGAGCTCATCGCCCTCGCGATAGGCCTTGAATAGCTGCTTTAGCTCCCGACCGGGCATGCCCTCAACCTAGTGGACCGATCGAGCCATTTCCGCTCCCCACACATCTCAAGAAGATTCCATCTAGTGCGGACAGCGCTGCCGCCCCAGATCCTCGGACGCAGCGGGCTTACGAAGGCCAGCGAAACTGATCGACAATTGGCACTCCGCAGGCGCTCGCCGGAGACGATCGGCTGACGGTGGGGTCACGCCAGCAGGGGGACCGAGCGGCGAATTACGCCGCTGTCGAGCGGTTGGCCGTCTTCGCGCAGTCCCTCGACGTAGAGGGCCACTGCCTCGCTGGCGTTCGCCATCGCGACGTCCATGTCCTCGCCCTGGGTGTGAAGGCCGGGAAGGTCGGGGGCGTAGACGTGGTAGCCACCCTCGTCCTGAGGCTCGAAGATCAGCTCGATTTCCTGGTTGGGCTCTGCCATAACCGCTCCTCTCAAGCTTACGGCAGCGCCTGGGCCATCGACGGATCTAGACGGCATGGGAGATCTCGTTGCCGATCAGGATCAGGAGCGCTATAGCCACCCCGATGAAGAGTCCGATTCCAGTTGCTCGTTCGACTTGGCGTTGACTTCTGCTGGCGAGCACTGTGGCGTAACGGGAGGCTCCGCCGACCAGCCACGTTGAGGAAGCCAGAAGAACTGCGGCGCTCGAGGCTTCTCCTAAGTACAGGCCGGCTAGCGGAAGAACGATCACTCTGCCGAGGCTACAGATCTCCTCAGACAGAAGATTTCTATATCTATTTACTTAGGAGCGCGCAGACGGCGGTCTCCTGGACCCGTCGCAGCTGGGCTAGGAGCTTGCCGGTGGGGGCGGGGATGTTGAGGGAGGTGGTTACTGCTCGGGTGCCGTCGGGGGTGGCGGCGGCGAATTGGACGTAGCCGGGGAAGTTGCCGGTGTGGCCGTAGACGGTGCCGCACTTGGTCTTGTAGCGGAAGAGGGCTAGACCGGCGGAGTTTTGGCCGGGGCCGGGCGGGCTGGACTTGCCGCCGGGGAAGAAGGTCATCTGCTGCTGTTGCTGGGCCTGGGAGAAGAACCTGAGGCCGAGATCGGCGCGGATGAAGGCGCTGAGGTCGCGCGGCGTGGAGACAATCGCTCCCGATGCCCAGGCGCCGCTCGGGCTGAGGAAGGTGGTGACGTCGGCGGGAGGCTCGTCTGCCTCGACCACATAGCCGTGGATGAACGGCTTCGGCAGCGGCGGCTTGGTCGGGAAGCTGGTCTCGCTCAGCCCCGCCGGATCGAAGACGATGTCCTGGAGGTTGTCGGCGTAGGAGCGGCCGGTAACGGCTTCGACGATCAGGCCGACGACGATGTTGTCGGTGTTCGAGTACTCGTATTTCGAGCCGGGCGCGAACTCGAGCGGTTCGCCGCGCACCCAGCCGATGATCTTCTGCGGGGAGACGAAGCCCTGCGGATCCTTTTTCGCCTGTTCGGCGAACCCCTTCGACTGGGTGTAGTCGGGGAGCCCGCTGGTGTGGCCCAGCATCTGGCGCACCGTCACCTGTGCCCAGGCCGCGGGCATGCCGGTGAGCCGCTGGGCGATCGTGTCGTCGAGCCCGAGGCGCCCTTCGTCCACGAGGTGCAGCGCGACGGCACCGTTGAACGCCTTCGCGACGCTGGCGATCCGCATGTGGTCGGTCGGCTTCGGCGCCCCAGGGCGCCTGACGTCGGCCCGCCCCGCGCGCAGGACGGTCAAGTGCCCATTGCGGTAGATCGTCGCGATCGCCCCCGGCGGGCCGCCCTTCGCCGCCACCAGGCGCTGGAGACCGCGCTGCACGTCGGCCGGCCGGGCCGCCGCTGCTGCCACCGCCGGGAAGCTCAGGGCAGCGACGAGGAGGACGAAGTAGAGCGGAAGCCGCCGTACATTCATCGCCGCATCTTTACAGGCCGCGGAGTCGATGACGCAGGTAGACGGTCCCGTTACCGAAGCTTCGCTGGTCGAGGAGCTGCAGCGGGAGGTGCTTGCCGATCGGGAGGGCCGGCGTGCCGGCGCCCACCGCGAACGGGACGAGCAGGAGGTGGATCTCGTCGACCAGGCCGGCGTCCAGCGCCTGGCCCGCCAGCTCGGCGCCGCCGATGCCGAGGTCGCGGGTCGCGGTCTCCTTCAGGCCGCGGACGGCCTCCGGGTCGAAATCCCTCTCCAAGCGGGTCCGGGAGGTCTCGACCGCTTCGAGCGAGCGCGAGTAGACGACCTTGTCGGCGGCGCGCCAGATCTCGGCGTAGTCGCGCATCACCTGGGGCTGCCCCTCGAGAATCTCGTCGCCCTCCCAGGCCTTCATCGTCTCGTACATGCGGCGGCCGTAGAGGTGGGTGCCGGTGGCGCGCTCGAGCTCGTTGGCGAAGGCATGGACCTCCTCGTCGGGCATCGCCCAGCCGAACTTGCCCTGCTCGTCGGCGATGTAGCCGTCGAGGGAGGCGATCGCGGTGTAGATCAGCTCGGCCATCGCCGTATTCAACAGGTGCCGTATGCCGGGCATCGCGGGATACGGCACCTGGAACCGAAAATACGGTGGTTTTGCTGATGCGAGCGGCGTTCAGCGGGCGTACGGTCGTTGAGCATCAGCAAATCGAACTGGAGGTAACTGAAATGCAGCTGTACGGAATTCTTCGTCGCAACGGGTGGCGGACGCCGGAGGACCTGGAAGTCGCGGGCAAGAAATCGGCCGAAGTCGGCGACGAGCCGGGTTCGGGCGTGCGCTGGATCCGCAGCTACGCGCTCGGCGAGGAGAGCGGCGAGGTCGGCACCTTCTGCGTCTACGAAGGCGAGAGCCCCGAGGCGATCCGCAAGCACGCCGAGGACGCCGAACTGCCCTGCGACGAGATCATCCCGATCCTCGAGACCGTGGTCGTCCGCCCCGACCCGACGCCGGCCGCCAACTGATTGGCGCCCCGGCCCGCCGACGGGCCGAGAACCGGACGCGTGATCCGGTTTTCGGCCCGTCGGCATGGGCGGACCTAGACTGATTTCGTGAGCGCGACGGACGCACCGCTGGTCGGCCGGGAGACCGAGCTCGGGCGGCTCGCCGCTGCCCGACAGCGGGCCGAAGGAGGCTCGGGCGGCATCGTCCTGATCTGCGGGGAGGCCGGGATCGGCAAGAGCCGGCTCGCCGCCGCGGCGACCGCCGACGCGCCTTCCGTTCTGCGCGGGGCCGCGACCGAGGGCTCCACGGTCCCCTACGGGCCGATCGTCGACGCGCTGCGTTCGCGCCTGCGCACCGACCCCGGCGCCCTCGGCGAGTGCGGTCCGCTCCTCCCCCACCTCGCGCTCCTCCTCCCGGAGCTCGGCGAGCCCGCCGCCGAGACCGAGCGGGCGACGATCTTCGAGGCGGTTCGCTGCGCCCTCGCCCATCTCGCCGCCGAGCAGCCGCTGACGATCCTCCTCGACGACCTGCAGTGGTCCGACGAGACCACCCTCGAACTGCTCGCCGCCCTCGCCAGGCCGGTGCGAGAGATGCCGGTGCTGGTGATCGGCGCCTACCGCTCCGACGGCCTTCCGCGCGCCCACCGCCTGCGCTGGCTGCGCAACGAGCTGCGGCGCGGCGGCAGCCTGGAGGAGATCTCGCTCGACCCGCTCGACCGCGACGGCGTCGCCGCCCTGCTGGAGGCGCTGCTACCCGAGCCGCCCTCCCCCGCTCTCGTCCGCGCGATCCACGACCGCACCTTGGGCTCGCCGTTCTTCGTCGAGGAGCTGGTGGCGGCGCTGCAGCTGCGCGGGGCGCTGCGCTCCGGCAAGCACGGCCTCGAGCTGGCCGACGCAGACGACGTCCCCCTGCCCGACACGGTCCGCGAAGCGGTCCTCGTCGCCACCTCGACGCTTTCCGAGGAGGCGCGGGCCGCCGCCGAGGCCGCCGCGGTCGCGGGGCAGCAGCTCGACCTCGCCCTCGTCGCCGAGCTGAGCAGCGGCGCCGGCCTCGCCGAGCTGATCGAGAACGGACTGCTGGAGGAGCGCGGGCCGGGGCGGGCCGCCTTCCGCCACGCGCTCGCCCAAGAAGCCCTCTACGCCGAGGTCCCCTGGATGCGGCGGCGCGAGCTGCACCGGCGCCTCGCCGAAGCGCTGGCCGCGGCCGACGGCTCCCGGCTCAAGGTCGCGACCCACTGGCGCGGGGCCGCCGACGAGCCGGCCGCCCGCGCCGCCCTGGTCGAGGCGGCGCGGCGCTCGGAGGAGCTGCAGGCCCACCGCGACGCCGCCCGGGCCGCCGGCGAGGCGCTCGAGCTCTGGCCTTGCGAGGAAGCTGACGAGGCGCGGCAGGAGACGCTGGAGCGGTTCGCCCGCTGCGCCGAGCTGTCGGGCGAGATGGCCGAGGCGGCCAAAGGCTGGCGCGAGCTCGCCGCGGCCTCCGACCAACGCGAAGACAGCCTCGGCTATGCGCACGCGCAGCGGCGGCTGGCCGGCGTCCAGGACCTGCTCGGCGAACGCGACGCGGCCTTCGCCACCCGGCGCCTCGCCGCCGAGGCCTTCGCCGCCGCCGGGCAACCGACCGAGGCGGCGCTGGAGCGGCTGGCGATGGGCGACCACCACCGGCGCAGCGCCCGCTACCAGGAGGCGATCGAGCTGGCCGAGATCGCCGTCGCCGAGGCGACCGCCGCCGGCCGCAACGACCTGCGGGCACGGTTGCTCGGGCTGCAGGGCGTGGCCGAGGCGAAGGGCGGCGACTACGAGGCCGGTCTCGCCTCCGTCCGCGCCGGCCTGGCGCTGGCACTTGAGGAAGACCTCACCCCGGTCGCCGCCGAGCTCTACCAGCGGCTCAGCCTCGTCCTCTACGACGGCGCCGACTACCGCCAGGCCGAGGAGGCGCTCGACACCGCCCTCGGCCTTTGCCGCACCGACGGCTCCGGCGACACCGAGGTCGCCTGCGTCACCTGCCTCGTCTACGTGCTGCGGGAGCGCGGCGAGTGGGCCCGCGCCGAGGAACTCGGCCGCGAGCTGATCGAGGACGACACCGCCGTCTGGGTCGCCGAGGGGCTGATCGGGGCGATCCACGCCTTCCAGGGCAAGCTCAGCTCGGCCCGGCGCCTGCTCACCTCCTCACGCGCGGTCTCCTCCGCGGTCGGCCACTACAACATGTACGTCGACTCGACCACCGGCCTGGCGATCGTCGCCGCCGCCGAAGGCCTCGACGACGAGGCGAGCCGCTACTGCCGCGAGCTGCTGGCCCGCTGGGAGCGCAGCGAAGACCACCACTACGCGGTCTGGGGGATGCGCTGGGCGGCGACCTACTTCGCCGGCCGCGGCGACCGCGACGGCCTCGCCGCCTGCACCGAGGCGCTCGGCAGCATGGCCGCCGACGGCGGCCACCCCGACGCCCTCGCGGCGCTGGCCCAAGCCCTCGGCGAGCTGGCGCTGCTCGAAGACGAGGCGACGACCGCCGCCGAGCACATGTCCCGCGCGGTTGAGCTCCACCGCACGCTGGCGATCCCCCACGAGCGGGCGCAGGTGGAACTCCGTGCCGGCGTCGCGCTGGCGGCGGCGGGCGAGCGCGAGGAGGCACTGGAGCGGCTCTCCGACGCCTACCGCTGCGCCCGCAAGCTCGGCGCCGGCCCACTTGCCTCGGCGGCGGCGCAGCAGGTCGCTGAGCTCGGCGAGTCGGTCGCGCAGCGCCTCGGCAGCCGCGCCGCCGCAGCCGCCGACGGCAGCCAGCTGACCCGGCGCGAGCTCGAGGTGCTGCGCCACGTCGCCGTCGGCCGCACCAACAAGGAGATCGCCCAGGAGCTCTTCATCAGCCAGCGCACCGTCGACATGCACGTCCGCAACCTGCTCGGCAAGCTCGACTGCCGCTCCCGGGTCGAGGCCAGCCACCGCGCCGGCGAGCTCGGCCTGCTCGACGCTTAGCGCGCCTTCAGCCCAACCGCTCGCCGGAGGCCGGCGGAACCTCGAGCATCAGGGTCACCGGCCCGTCGTTGATCAGCGCCACGCCCATGCAGGCGCCGAAGACGCCCTTCTTCGCCGCGAGCCGCTCGCAGAAGCGGTCGTAGAGTGGCTCGGCGATCTCCGGCCGGGCGGCGTCGACGTAGCTCGGGCGGTTGCCGCGACGGGCATCGCCGTAGAGGGTGAACTGGCTGACGCAGAGGATCTCGCGCTCGCCCAGAGGCTCGTTCATCCGCCCCTCCGCGTCGTCGAAGATCCGCAGCTTCCGCACTTTCTCGGCGAGCCGATCGGCCTCCTCGGGCCCATCGCCGACGCCCACCCCGAGCAGTACCAGCATCCCGGGCCCGATCTGCGCGACCCGCTCACCCTCGACATCCACCGCCGCCTGACTGACCCGCTGAACCAGCGCCTTCACGTGTGGGCGGCGCGGCGCTGGTGCTTTCGCACGCACCGTATTTTGCCCGCCACCCGCTTCTTGTGAAAACCCTTCCGGCAATGCCGGCGCGGTCGCGGTTCCGGGAACGGCTGAGGAGCTTGCTGAAGGGTGGGCGGAGGGGTTGACTGAGAGACGGGCGGTGAAATCAGCGGCGATGGAGCGAACGGCGTCGTCGGGAGCGCAGGTTCCGCTTCCATGTCGGCGTCGATGCCTGCTGCGGTCTCGCCCATCTCCAACTGCAGCACTTCGGCTTCAGCAGAGCTCGCTGCGTGATCCCAAAACTGGGTCTTCAGTTCGTGGAAGTAGGAGAAGAATTCGACCTTGTATTCGCCAGGCGACAGCCCCGGCAGGAGGTAGGTCCCTCCGTTCACCACTGGAGTGCAGGAACCGAAGCCGTGGGTTTCACGGGCGCAAACCCCAATTTGGTCGTCGGCGATCCCGCCGTCGAGGCGGTTGACGGTGCCTTCGATGCGAGCCCCCGTTTCGATGGCAGCATCGACTCCGGTGACCGTTTCGCCCGCACCAAGAGCCACAGATTCAGCTTCCCAAGGATGGACCTTGTGGTCGTAAAACTGATCGGCCAAGTACTCCGAAAGAGGCCTGAACTCGACTGCAAAATCTCCGGCTGGCAGACCCTTGATCGTGTAGGCACCGCTGGAATCGGATTCGCCACAGGCGAATACGTAGTCGGTTGCGATCTCACGAGCACACGCTTCGACATCCGATAGAGGTTCGCCCGTTCCCGAGCTGGTGACCATCCCTTGAATCTCGCCACCAACAACCAGTTCAGCGTCAAGGCCGGTGACTTCATTCGAACCAACGGAGATGATGTCGGCGCTGTCCCGATAGAGCTCGTGGTTGAAGAACTGGGTGATGTAGCCGAGCGGCTGGCCTTTGAATTCCACCCGGTACTGTTTTTCGGCCACTTGCAATCCATATTTGCCCTGCGATCCAGTGGTCTCGCAGTAGTAGCCGCCCTCGGGAAGCCAGTGGAAGCACACGTCGACACCGGGGACGCCCTCATGGGTAGTCGCATCGGTGACCGTGCCCGACACGTTC
>JBQCHW010000353.1:0-5671 GCA_051954315.1 Solirubrobacterales bacterium | reverse complement strand
TCCCTCTACGCCGCGACGCCGCGGCGGCGCCTGGCCCGCCACGCGCTCTCCCGGCAGCTCGAGCTGCGGGCGCGCGAGACGGCGCTGCTGGCGGCCGCGGCGCCGCCGCTCGCCCGGCGCCTGGTGCCGCAGGACCGGCCGGCGGAGGAGCGCCTGAGCGCGAACGGAGGTCGCGGATGAGCGAAGGCCAGGTGGAAGCGCCGGCGAAGACTCCGCGCTTCAGCATCGTCATCCCGACCTACGAACGGCGGCGGCGCATCGTCCAGCACGTCGCCGCCCTCGACCGGCAGAGCCTGCGCGACTTCGAGGCGATCGTCGTCGTCGACGGCTCCAAGGACGGGACGGGCGAGGCGCTGCGGGCGCTCGACGTCTCCTTCCCCCTTACCGTGATCGAGCAGGAGAACAAGGGGGTGGCCGAGGCTCGGATTGCCGGCGCCGCGGCGGCGCGAGGCGAAGTCCTGCTCTTCATCGACGACGACATGGAGGCCGAGCCGGGGATGCTGGCCGAGCACGAGGCCTCTCACCGCGAGGGCTACGACTTCGTCCTCGGGGACCTGCCGCTGCACCCGGAATCGCCCCGCAACATCCTCTCCTGGGGCGTCGGCTACTGGGCCGACTCGCGGCGGCAGCGCCTCGAAGCCGCCGGCAACGACCTCGGCATCGACGACCTCCTGACCGGGCAGATGTCGGTCTCCCGCGCCGCCTTCGACGCGGTCGGCGGCTTCGACGCCAGCTTCACCCGCGACGGGCTGGTGCCGAGCGGCGATGTCGACTTCGGCTACCGGATCCTCAAGGCGGGGTACCGGGCGACCTTCAACCCGCGCGCGGTCAGCCTCCAGTACTACGACGTCGATCCCGGCGCCTACCTGCGGCGCGCCTACGACATCGGCGCCTCCGAGCAGGAGCTGGTGATCAAGCACCCCGAGCAGGCGAAGAAGCTCGACCGCGCGCCGGCCTTCCACACCCGCCGCAGCCGCTGGACCTTCGGGGCGCTGGTGGCGACGCCCGACGCGGTGGCGCGGCCGCTCAGCGAGGCTGTCGCCAAGCTCGTGCGCGGCGGCCGGCACGGGGAGCGCCTGCGGCGCCTCTTCTTCGCCATGCGCACGCTCGAATACCGCCGCGGCGCCCGCGCCTCCCGGCGCCAGCTCGGCACCGGCAGCGCCGTCGTCCTCGGCTACCACGCGGTCGACGACCTTCCGGGCGACCCGTTCGAGGAGTACGCGGTCTCGGCCGAGAAGCTGGCGGCGCAGCTCGACGATTTCCGGAGCCGCGGATGGGAGTTCGTCGACCTGGAGACGCTGCTGAAAGCCCTTCGAGGAGAAGAAAAGCTCCCGGCGAAGGCGATGCTGATCACCTTCGACGACGCCTACGCCGACCTGCTGGCGCGGGGGCTGCCGGTGCTGGAAGAGCGCGGGGTTCCCGCCGTCGTCTTCGCCGTCGCCGGCTCGGTCGGGGGCGTCAACGAGTGGCGGCGCGAGGGCGCCCGCGAGCTGCCGCTCCTGGACGCGGAGGGACTGCGGAAGCTGAGCGAGCGCGGGGTCGAGGTCGGGTCCCACTGCCTCACCCACCGCCAGCTGCCGAAGGTGCCCGCCGAGGAGCTCGAGCGCGAGCTCGACGGCTCGGCGGAGGAGCTCGAGCGGCTCGGCCTCCCCCGGCCGCGGGCGCTCGCCTACCCCCACGGCGAGTGGTCGAACGAGGTCGCGGCCGCGGTCTTCCGCGCCGGCTACGAGGCCGCCTTCACGGTCGAGCCCGGCCGCGCGACCCGCGCCGGCAACCGCTTCGCCCTGCCGCGGATAGAGGTCCTGGCGAGCGACACGCCGCTGACCATCCGGGTCAAGATCGCCACCGCGGCCTGGCCCTCGCCGGTGCGCAGCCGCATCCTCCGCTACCTGGGGACGCGCCGATGAGCTCGGTCCGCGCGAAAGCCGGGGCCTTCGCCCAGCGGCTTGCCCAGGCGATCGGCTGGCGGCTGGCGGTGCCGCTGCTGCAGGCGCGTGCGCGCCGGCGCAGGCTGACCCCGGGGCAGACGACGGTGGTGACGGTCAACTGGAACTCATGGCCGCAGTGCAAGGTCCTGATCGACGTGGTCCGCCGCCGCAGCCCAGCCGACACGAGGATCATCGTCGTCGACAACGGCTCCGAGGACGAGTCGCGGGCGGGGCTCGCCGCGCGCGCGGACGTGACCACGATCAAGCTGCCGCTCAACGTCGGCCACGAGCTGGCGCTCGACATCGGCGTCCTCCAGTGCGGGACCGAGTTCGTCGTCGTCCTCGACGTCGACGCCTTCCCGCTCCACGATCGCTGGCTCGACGAGCTGCTGACGCCGCTCTCCGAAGGCGCCCGGGTGGCCGGCGCCAGGCTCAACCGCTCCTACGTCCACCCCTGCTGCTGGGCGATGCGGACCGACCGGTTCTTCTCCCAGCGCCACTCCTTCCGCTCTCACTACCAGCCGCGCACCGAGGAGCGCGACGCCTCCGGCGACTCCGGCGAGGTGATCTCCGAACGCGAGGCGCCGGCGCTCCACTTCTTCGAGGTGACGAGCCAGCGCGGCCCCGGCGACGTGGGCACCGTCTTCGGCGACCTCGTCTACCACAACTTCTACGCCACCCGGTTCAACGCCACCGAGGAGGCGACGCTCGACGGCGTCGTCGCCGTCGACGACCCCGCCGCGGCCTGGCAGGAAGCGCTGGAGCGCTACGTCCGGTGAGCGAGGGCGAGCACGGCGCTGGGCGGGCCCCAGGTCAGCCCCCACCACTCCAGCCGGGTCGCCAGCGCCAGAAAGGGAAAGGCGAGCAGGCGTACCGGCAGGGCCATGCCTTTGATCCGGTCGCGGACCTCCTGCGCGGCGGCGGCGAGGCTGCGGTAAGTGGGCCGCATCGCCACCGGCTCGAGGCCCGCCGCCCGCAGCATCTCGGCCAGCTCCTCCTCCCCGTAGCCGTGCCGCACCTCCTCACGCCAGATCCCGGAGCTGCCGGGGAGGACCGGCTTCCAGTCGCTCCTCGGGACCTGCAGCGCCAGCAGCCCGCCGGGGCGCAGGGCGCCGGCCATCGTCGCCAGGGCGCTCTTGTCGTCGGGGATCTCGTGCAGGCACTCGAGGGCGACGACGGCGTCGAAGCCCGACCGCGGCAGCGGCTTGGTGAGGTCGGCGGCTTCGAAGTCGACGTTGCCGAGGCCGCGGCCGCGCGCTCGCGCCCGGGCGCCGCTCAGCATGTCGTCGCGACGGTCGACGCCGAGGATGCTCCAGTCGCGGTGCCGCTTCGCCAGCGCCAGCGAGAGCAGGCCGTCGCCGCAGCCGGCGTCGAGCAGGCGCAGCGGCTTTCCGGCCGCCTGTTCGCTCAGCACCTGGTTCGAGAGGGCGAGCCGCAGCCGCCGCGAGGGCGCCATCAGCGCGATCCGCTCCTCGAGGATCGCCTTCGCCGTCGCCAGGAGTCCCATCGCCGCATCATTCCCGATCGCTCGGCGGCGCCCCGGTGACCGCGGACTGGTGCGACGCCCCCTGGCGGACGCGCCTGCTGCGACGGCTGCGGCTGCCGCCGGCGCTGCTGCGGCCGCTGGCGGCCGCCTCGCCCCGCTGGGCCGAGCTGGCCCGCGACCTCGGCTACTGGCAGGGGGTTCGCCGCGAGGCGACCGCGGCCGAGTGGCGGCGCCTCAGCTCCTCCTATTCCGTCCTCGTCTACCACCGCTTCGCCGGCGAGCTGAAGCCCGGCCAGGAGCGGATCGACATCGCGCCGAGGCGCTTCCGCCGCCAGCTCCGGGCCCTGAGCCTGCTCGGCTTCCGCCCACTCAGCCCCGAACGGCTACTTGCCTTCCATCGCGGCGAGGGCGCACTCCCCCGCCGGGCCTTCGTCCTCACCGTCGACGATGCCACCGCCGACAGCGTCGAGCCGCTGCGCGAGGCCGCCGGCTGGAATCCGCAGCTCTTCGTCCCCACCGCCGAGCTCGGCGCCAGCGCCCATTGGATCGACGGCGAGCCGGTGGCAACCTGGGACCAAGTGGCGGAGCTGGCCGCGGCCGGGGTGGCGATCGGCTCCCACACCCGCCACCACCGCCGCCTCAGCGAGCTGCCGGCGCCGGTGCGGGAGGTCGAGCTGGCCGGCTCGCTGGCCGACCTGCGCGAGCGCCTGCCGCAGTCGCTGGCGGTGATTGCCTACCCGAACGGCGACCACGACGACGCGGTCTGCGAAGCGACGGCAGCGGCGGGATACGAGCTCGGCTTCACCACCGAGAAGGGCCGCAACGGCGCCCGCACCGATCCCTACCGGCTGCGACGGGTCAGCATCCACGGCGCCGACGGCGCCCTGGCGGCGATCTGGAAGGCGATGACCGGCGAGGCGCTGCCGCGGCTCTGGCTGCGCCTGCGCGGCTGAGCTCAGCCGGAGGCCCGCTCCAGCTCCTCGAGCAGCAGCCCGAGGAAGGGGGCCTGGCGCAGGTCCTCGATCGACGGCTCGCCGGCGGCGGCGAGGCGGAGGTGCTCGTGGTCGGAGCGGCAGTGGACCATCCAGCAGAGCTGGCGCAGGGATGGGATCAGGTCCGGGTCGATGCCGAGCGCCTCGCAGTAGCGGGCGGTCTCGGCGGCGGCGACGGCACCGTAGGGCGTCGAGGGGTCGAGCAAGCGGCGGTAGGAGTCGCGGGTGCTCCCGTCCTCCAGCGCTTTGTCGAGGACGAAGGCGGCGTTGGCGAGGAAGTAGACGAGGTCGAGACCGGGCAGGCCGCACGGCTCGGCCGACTCCCAGTCGAGCAGGGCGGGAAGGTCGCGGGCGGCGAGGACGAGGTTCCAGGGCGAGCAGTCGCGGTGCTCGCAGACCACCGGCAGCCCGGCGACGGCGTCGACGGCGGAGCGCAGTGCGTCCAGCTGGTCCTCCGCCATGGCCGGGCCGAAGTGGGCTTCGAAGAACTCGAGGTGCTCATCGAGCGTCGTCCGCTCGCCGCCGCCGTCGGCCCCATCGCCGGCCAGCTCGATCAGCAGGTCGGTCACCCGGCGGGCCATCTCCGGGAAGCTCTTCGGGGTCAAGCGGTCGAGCATCGAGTCGCCGTCGATCGCACCCTCGGCCACGCCCTCGCGACCGCTGCGCCGCAGGCGCTCGCGGAAAGCTGGGACCCCTTCGACCTCCGGCCGCTCCGCGGCCAGGTGGGCGAGCACCGTCGCCTCGCGCTCGAGCCCCGCCTCGGCCTCCGGCACCCGGGCGAATTTCGTCGCCGCGGGCGGGCGCACGCTCCCCGGCTCGAACTCGAGCCCGACGACCTTGTTGATGCTGCGGTGGCCGCCGGTCAGGAGCATCGGCGAGCGGTCGCGCTCCGGCTCCTCCTCCCCATCGCCGGGAAGCCGGGCGATCACGTACACCGGCGCCAAGGCGCCAACGCGGGCCGCCCATCCCCAAATGCGCCGCAGGCCGGTATCGACCGCGGTCTTCGCCGGCCGCTTGGCGAGCATGTGGGTGACCGCCTCGCGCGAATCGAGCGGCAGCCAGAACTGCGGCGTCCGGCTCGGCTGCGGTCCGGGCCAGTAGATCCTCACGTCCGCGAACCCGGCGCGCCGCAGCCGCCGCTTCGCCCGCCGGGGACCGGCCAGGCGCGGCGACCACCAGCGGCAGACGACCTCGCCGCCCGGCGCCAGCGCGTCGCGAACGAGGCGCACGGCCGACCGCGTGGGGAAGCCGGCGAGGACGACGTC
>JBQCHW010000352.1:0-10279 GCA_051954315.1 Solirubrobacterales bacterium | reverse complement strand
TCTTGACCATCGCGTGGAAGCGGAACTCGGGCGCAGGGTCGCCCTCCGCACGTCTGGCGAGCAGGTAGGTGGTGGGCTGCGGGTCTTCGGCGGCTGCCTGGAGGGCGAGCTTGCTCTTGCGGACCTTGCGGTCCACGACCGCGCCGTCCTCTTCCTCGCGGTCGCCGACCACCAGCATGTAGGGGTAGCGGCCGATCGCCGCGGCGTCGCGGATCTTCTTGCCGATCGACTCGGAGCGGTCGTCGACGGCGACACGGACGCCTTCTTCGCGCAGCTGCTCGAAGGCGCGGCGGCCGTAGTCGTTGTGGCGGTCGGAGATCGGCAGGACGATCGCCTGCACCGGCGCCAGCCAGACCGGGAAGCGGCCGGCGTAGTGCTCGATCAGGATCCCGGCGAAGCGCTCCATCGAGCCGAGCAGGGCGCGGTGGATCATCACCGGCCGGTGGGCGGAGTCGTCGGCGCCGGTGTAGTAGAGCTCGAAGCGCTCGGGCATCTGGAAGTCGAGCTGGCAGGTGCCGCACTGCCAGGAGCGGCCGAGGGCGTCGGTGATGTGGAAGTCGATCTTCGGCCCGTAGAAGGCACCGTCGCCGGGGTTCAGCGTGTACTCGCGGCCCTGGCTGTCGAGCGCCTCGGCCAGCGCCGCCTCGGCCTTCGCCCACTGCTCCTCGGTCCCCATCGACTTCTCCGGCCGGGTCGAGAGCTCGACGTGGACGTCGTCGAAGCCGAAGCGCGCGTAGAGCTCGTCGATCGCCTCGCAGATCGAGGCGACCTCGTCGCCGATCTGCTCCTCGGTGCAGTAGACGTGGGCGTCGTCCTGGGTGAAGGCGCGGACGCGGAGGAGGCCGTGGAGGACGCCCTCGCGCTCGTTGCGGGAGACGCGGCCGAACTCGGCCAGCCGCAGCGGCAGCTCGCGGTAGGAGTGGCGGTCGGCGGAGTAGACGAGGCAGGCGCCGGGACAGTTCATCGGCCGCAGCGCGTAGCCGCGGTCGTCGTCTTCCATGAAGTACATGTCGTCCTTGTAGTTGTCCCAGTGGCCGGAGCGGTGCCAGAGGTCGACGTCCATCACCTGCGGGGTGGCGATCTCCTGGTAGCCGCGCTTGCGCAACTGGTCGCGGACCTCTGTCTCGATCGTCCGCAGCAGGGTGGTCCCGTTCGGCAGCCAGAACGGCATCCCCGGCGCCTCCTTGCGCAGCATGAAGAGGTCGAGCTCGGGGCCGAGGCGGCGGTGGTCGCGTTCCTTGGCCTGCTCGAGGCGCTCGAGGTGCTCCTCGAGATCCTTCTTCGAGAAGAAGGCGGTGCCGTAGATGCGGGTGAGGCTCTCGCGCTTCTCGTCGCCGCGCCAGTAGGCGCCGGCGACCGAGCTGAGCTTGATCGCCTTGATGCGGCCGGTCGAGGGACCGTGGGGGCCGCGGCAGAGGTCCTCGAAGGGGCCGTTGCGGTAGAGCGAGACGGTCTCGACGCCTTCGTCGCGGACCAGGTCCTCGATCAGCTCGACCTTGAAGCCCTGGTCCTGGGCTTTGAAGATCTCGATCGCCTCGGCGACCGGCACGTCGCGGCGCGAGAACTCCTCGTCGGCCTTGATGTGGCGGCGCATCGCCTCCTCGATCTTCGGCAGGTCCTCGTCGGTGATCCGGGTGCCGGACGGGAACTCGAAGTCGTAGTAGAAGCCGGACTCGATCGGGGGGCCGATCGTCACCTTGGTGCCGGGATAGAGGTCCATCACCGCCTCGGCCATCACGTGGGCGGCGTCGTGGCGGACCAGCTCCAGCGCCTCGGGATCGCGGTCGGTGAGGATCGCCACCTCTCCCCCGCCCTCCGGCAGCGGCGCCGCCAGGTCGCGCAGCTCGCCGTCGACTTTGATCGCCAGCGCGGCCTTGGCGAGGCCGGGCCCGATCGCCGCGGCGGCGTCAGCGCCCGTAGCGCCCGCCGGCAGCTCCAGCGGTTTCCCGTCAGGAAGGGTGTAGGTCGTCTTCTCGGTCGCTGCCTCCATGCGTGGCAGCCATGGTACGGGGAGCCGTCCGGCCGCCGCAGACCGGTTTATTTGGGTGAACTGGTGTTGCTCTACTTAGTGGGTCCCTGCCGCGCCTGCCGTTCGGCGATCAGCGGGCAGGGCGTCTTGCCGGGCGTCGGATGCGCCACCTTCGTCAGCGTCCAGTCATCGCCTTCGTGGATCACGAAGCGGACCCCCGCGGGCGGCTTCCCGCTCGCTTCCTCGGTCGACTGGAGACAGACCCGCCCGCCGCGCAGTTCCCAGGAGAGGAACGGCGACCCGTGCTGTTCGGTGAGCAGCTGCGGCGAGGCAACCACGAGCGTTGGCCCTTCGCCCACTTGCGTGCGGTACTCGCTCAGCTTCGAAGAGAAGGAGGTGGGACCGACGGGGGCGTTGGCAAGGGCAAGTAGGGAGCAGATTCCCGCGGCCGCAACGAAGAGCGCGGCCGCCACAGGGGTGACGAGGCGTGCCGTGTCGCTTTTGTGGCCTATATGTCCACTAAGGCGCCACCCCTCGCTGAGCAGCGGGAGAAGGATCGCGAGAGCGACCAGCGGCGAGGCGATCTCGATCGCCTTGGCGGCCGTGTAGGGGGTGCCGCCGAGGCGGGCGGCGGCGTAGGCCAATGCGGCGGCGGCAACGCCGGCGAGGATCGCGATCTCCCGACGTCGCCACAGCTGCACGAGGCCGTAGAGGAAGAGCACGAGCGCGAAGGCGATTCCCAGGTAGTAGGCGGCTGCCGGGACCGCCCCGTCCCCCGGCGCGAGTCGGAAGTCTCCCGACGGCCAGATTCCCAGAGCCTCGAAGGGCGAGATCTGGCCGAAGAGGTTGCCGAGGCCCGGGCCGTTGGGATCGAAGGTCTCGAACGAGTGGAAGTCGATCATCCGCCCGATCTCAGGAGCGATGAGGACGAAGAAGGCGAGGAGGGCCAACCCGAGTGCCCGTACCGGCGGTCGCACCACAAGCGCCCACAGCACCGCCGCCCCACCCAGCCAGATCAACCCCGGGAAGCTGTAGGTGTAGACGGAGCCGACCGCGATCAGCGCCGCCGGCACGAACCTAAGCGGAAGGTCCCCCCACGCCCGGTCCGCCTCGCGCAGCGCCAGCACGAAGCCGAGCAGGAAGAGCGCCTGCATCGTCTCCTTGAAAGCGCCCTGGGCGAAGTAGGAGGCGACTACATAAGCGAGCCCCACCACCAGGGCCCCGGCGGTCCTCGGCGCGAACGGCAGGTCCGCGAAAGCAGCGAGTGCCGTCAGGCAAGCGAGAACCGCGACGGCAACCGTCAAACCGCTGAAGCCCTGCACCAGCCCCACCCCCAGCCCCTTGTTCAAGGCGACGAGGATCGAGTGCGGACCGAGCGGATAGCCCTGGTTCAGCAGCTGCGACGGGTGACCTTCAGCCAGCCGGTCCGCCGCCAGCAGGTGCTGGGACATGTCCGGGTTGAAGCTCGTCCCAAGGATCCCAAAGTGTCCTTCGACGGCGAATGGCAACGAGGCTGCCAGCAAAGCAACGAGCGCCACCGGCCACCCCACCGCCAACGCCTTCCCCGCGCCTTCAACTCTGCCCCACAAGTAAGCGACAGCCGCCACCGTCAACACCAGCACCGCCGCCGCCGAGACCACCCCGTCCCCCGGCAGCCGCACCGTCCCCCAGCAAACCGCGCAAAGCAGCGCCAGCCCCACCACCGGCGCCAGCCAGGACCACCGCCTGCCGCCGCAAAGACAGATCGCCGCCTGCCCGAGCACCAGCGCCGAGACGCAGACCGCCACCACCGCTGCATAGGTCCCGATCACAAGGCCGCGAGCCTACGCGGTGCAGTCGACGAAGAGCTGACCTTGCCAAGATCGAAGCGATGGCCTTCGTCCCTCCCGCCCGCCACCTGCTGCGCGCCAAGGACCTTGCCGACGCGCGCTACTTCGAACCGCTGGAGGTCGACGACCTAGCGCGGGCGGCGGGGCTCTCAAAGGCGCACTTCAGCCGCGAGTTCCGGCGCGTCTTCGGCGAGTCGCCCTACGTCTACCTGATGACCCGCCGGCTCGAGCGGGCGGCGGCGCTGCTGCGGACGACCGACCACTCGGTCGCCGAGATCTGCCTCGAGGTCGGCCTGCAGGGAGTCGGCTCCTTCACCACGAGCTTCAAACGGATGTACGGGATGACCCCGACCGCCTACCGGGCCGCCAACCCGCCCGCCTCCGCGCACGCCCAGCTGCCCGCTTGCGTCGTCCGCGCCTATGCCCGCCCACGACACCGCACGTTTCGAGAAGACAGCGAGTCCGCCCGCTCCTAGCATCGACCGAAAGCCGACCGACCAAGGAGGACAAGATGAAGATCGCGACCACGCAGGTGTGGGTGCACGACCAGGAGGAGGCGCTTGCCTTCTACACCGAGAAGCTGGGGATGGAGATCCGCTCCGACGTCACCCTGCCCGAGATGGGCGACTTCCGCTGGCTGACTGTGAGCCCTCCCGGCCAGGAGGACGTGGCGATCGTGCTGATGGCGATCCCGGGCCCGCCGATGATGGACGAGGAGACGACCCGCCAGGTCGAGGAGCTGATGGCCAAGGGCTTCGCCGGCACCGTCTTCCTCACCACCGACGACTGCCGCGGCGACTACGAGCAGCTGAAGGACCGCGGCGTCGAGTTCACCGAGACCCCCGAAGAGCGCCCCTACGGCATCGACTGCGGCTTCCGCGACCCCTCCGGCAACAGCATCCGCCTGACCGAGGTGAAGCTGCCGGCCGGCGTCTAGGCCGCCGGGCGTCCCGGGCCGAGTGGGCGTTACTGGGCTCGAACCAGTGACCTCCAGCTTGTCGAGCTGGCGCTCTCCCAACTGAGCTAAACGCCCGGGACGCCTGAATCTAGCAGCGGGAAAGGGCGAGGGGTGGCCTCGGGTGGCGGGGGTTAAGGGGTCCGTTGCAATTGCCGATGCAACGGGTGCAACTTTCTCCAGGCCCTGGTGTTTATGGGGTGGAACTTCAAAAGCTCGAGGACCGACGAGCCAGGGAATCGAATCGTCTTTGGTGGTACGTCCTCTCGGAAAACAGGGCCCCGGCAGGGGCCCTTTTCCGTTCTCGAGCCCCGTTGCTCAGACGTGGTCGCTGGGCAGGTGCCAGTGCCGGGGCGCGATCAGCTGGTCGATCTCCTGCGGTCCCCAGGACCCGGGCTCGTAGGGAATTGCCTGCGGCGGCGACTCCAGCAGCGGCTCTGAGACCTCCCAGAGGCGCTCGACCGCCTCGGAGCTGCTGAACAGCGTGCGGTCGCCGACCATGACGTCGTGGATCAGGCGCTCGTAGGGGTCTAAGGCGTGGTCGGTGCCGCCGAAGTTGTCGGCGTAGCTGAAGCGCATGTGGGCCTCGCCGAGCTGGATCCGCGGCCCCGGCACCTTGGCGAGAAAGGAGGCCGAGATGCTGCCGGGATCGCCGAGCTCGAAGGTCAGGTGGTCGTGGCCAAAGGACTCGGCGATCTGGTCGCAGTCGAGCGGGAACATCCGCCGCGGCGGCTGCTTGAAGGCAACCGTCAGCAGGTGCCGGCTCTCGGCCAGCCGCTTGCCCGAGCGCAGGTAGAACGGGACCCCCTCCCAGCGCCAGTTATCGACGAAGGCCTTGACGGCGACGAAGGTCTCGGTGTCGGAGTCGGCGGCAACTCCGTCCTCGTCGCGGTAGCCCTCGTACTGGCCGCGGACGGCGTCCTCGGGGCGCAGCTTCGGCATCGACTCGAAGACCTTCTCCCGCTCCACCCCCAGCGCTTTCGGCTCCAGGGAGACCGGCGGCTCCATCGCGACGAAGCCGAGGACCTGGAACAGGTGGGTGACGATCATGTCGCGGAACGCGCCCGTCCCCTCGTAGAAAGAGCCGCGCATCTCGATCGAGAGCGTCTCCGGGATGTCGATCTGGACGTGGTCGATGTGGTTGCGGTTCCAGACCGGCTCGAACATGCCGTTGGCGAAGCGCAGGGCGAGCAGGTTCTGGACCGCCTCGCGGCCGAGGTAGTGGTCGATGCGGAAGATGCAGTGCTCGGCGAAGACCGAGTGCAGCCGCTCGTTCAGCTTCCGGGCCGAGGCGAGGTCGGTCCCGAACGGCTTCTCGGTGATCACCCGCACGCCCGAGCCGAGCTCGAGCTTGCCGACCTCTTCGACGGTCGCTTCCATCGCCTTCGGCGGCAGCGAGAGGTAGATCAGCGTCTCGGCATCGTCGCTCAGCTCTTCGCGCGCGGCCGCGACCGCCGCCCCGAGCTGCTCGTAGCCGTCGCCGACGCTGGCGAAGCGCAGGGACTCGGCAAAGCGTTCCCAAGCCTCGTGGTCGCCGGCCTTGCGGCCCGATTCGCGAATCGACTCGCGGGCCAGCTCCCGGAACGCCTCCTCGCCTAGGTCTTTGCGGGCGGCGCCGATGATCCGGAAGCGTTCGGGCATCAGGCCGCTGCGCATCAGGTGGTACATCCCCGGCAGCAGCTTGCGCTTGGCGAGGTCGCCGGTGGCGCCGAAGAGGACGATCACCTGGTCCTTCGGCGTCGGCATCGCTTGCTGCTGGCGAGAGGTCATCGACTGGAGCCTATGCTCCCTCCCCATGGCGCCCGAAACGAAGCGCGGCACGCGCTACGACCCGGCCGCGCTCGATCGCGTCGAGCGCCGCTTCTGGCGCGACATCTGGGAGTCGATGCCGCACGAGGTGACCTCCGAGCACGGGATCGAGCTGCGCGATTTCGGGGCCCTGCAGGTGACGCTGACGCGCGACCTCCCGCAGGTCCCGATCCTCAACCTGGCGCTCGGCGCGACCGAGCCGAGCGAGAGCGACTTCGAGTACGCGATTGCCTGGGCCGAGGAGCACGGCGTCTCCCCCTGCGTTCCGCTCACCCCCGGCCTGCCGGGATCGGACCGAGCCGAAGCCTGGCTGCAAGCAAGGGGCTTCGAGCCCGGCTACGCCTGGATGAAGTTCGTCCGCGACCCGCACCCGCCGCGCTTCCCGGCTCCGGACGAGGTCGAGGTGGTCGAGCTGGGCGCCGCCGACGAGGAGCCGTTCGGGACGATCGCCGCGGTCGGCTTCGGCATGCCGGCCTGGGCCGGTGACTTCTTCGCCCACCTGCCCGGGCGGGACGGCTGGCGCTGCTACGTCGCCCGCGTCGAGGGCAAGGCGCAGGCCTGCGCGGCGATGCTGATCGACGGGGACATCGCGGAGTTCGGGATCGCGGCGACGCTGGAGGACGCCCGCGGCCGCGGCTGCCAGACCGCGCTCCTGCACCGCCGTATCTGCGACGCCGCCGCGGCCGGCTGCCACACGCTCTTCGTCGAGACCGGAGAGCGGGTGCCGGACCGGCCGTCGGCGAGCTATCGCAACATCCTCAAGGCCGGATTCGAGGAGGCCTACTTGCGGCCCAACTGGCGACGGCGCTAAGCCGTCGCCGGCCGGCGACGCGGTTCGGTCCCTTCGTAGCCGGCCCGGTCCACCTTGCGGTGGTAGCGCTCCCCCACCTTGCCGCCGGCGATCGCGGCGACGAGGGTGCCGATCAGGATCAGCACCAGGGCGATCGCCCCGCCGGTTGCAAGCGAGCCTTCGTCGATCGGAATCCGCGGCAGGTTGACCTGCGAGAACAGGTTCCATTCCGAGCCCGCGATCGCGCCCAGCACCGCCAGCGCCACCGTCACCAGCAGCCCCATCAGCCAGACGCCGAGGCCCTGGCGGCCGCCGTCGAAGCGGCTCATCCGGCCGGCGACGTAGCCGCCCGCGTAGTAGCTGATCGCGAGCACTGCGATCAGAAGGATGCCGCCGATGATGCTGATCGTCTCGGCGTTCGACTTCGCTTCGCCTTCGCTCAGGTTGGTGAGGCCGATCGCCGCGCCGGCGGCACTCAGCAGCGCCGTCAGCAGCACCGCCATCCCGATCGCGACCATGAAGCCGAAGAAGGCAGCGCCGATGTTGAAGCCACCGTATTCGTCGCGCTGGCGCTGCTGGACCACGCCCGGCCCCGCTGCGCGCTCACGCACGACGTCCCGATTGCGATCGTCATACCTGTCGCGATCGACGCGCTCGCTTCCCTCTTCGCGATCGACGTACTCGCGATCGCCCCTCCGTTCACCGGTTCTCTCAGCCATCGTTCCCCTCTTCCTGCGTTCTTCTCCCCTGGACTTACTAAGACAGAGATACCCGCGTGGTCTGCTCCTAACCGGTTTGAACCTCCCCTTGCGCCGATGCGTAGGCCGGGCATCCAGGGATCACCGACGAAAGGCAGGCTTATGTTCACCCGACGCAGCGCTTCCATATTCCTGATTGCAGCCTTGGCGCTCGGCGCCACGGCGCTACCCGCGCAGGCCGCGGTCCGGCACATAGACGGCACCGTCGTCTCCAAGAACGCCGACAATCACAGCTTCCGGATCAAGACCCAGAACGGCAACCTGATCCGCATCAAGGTCACCTCCAGCACCTGCTTCGAGCGGCTCGCCGGCTTCGGCGCCCTGGGCAAGGGCCTCGCGGTCGAGGTCGACGCCAAGAGCACCTCCAACGGCCTGGTCGCGACCCAGGTCGAGCGGCGCGGCGGCAGTGGGGGCGGTGGCGGCGCTGACGACGTCGGTGGCGACGACCACGGCGGCAGCGGCGGCGGAGCGGATGACGGGCCCAACCACACCTGAGCCCTAGGGCAGCGGCACCTTCTCCGCCAGCAGCTCCAAGTTCTCGACCGCGGTCCCCTCGTCCAAGCGGGGGGACCCGGTGCCCTGGCCGCCGATCAGCACCGGCAGCTGTGGATGCTCGGCCCGCACCGCCTCGACGGCCGCTTCGAGCTGCTGTCTTGACTCCGGGATCGTCGCCGAGAGGCCGAGGAGATCTGGCGAAAGGGTGTCGACCGCCTGCAGAAGTGCCGGGGTCGGCACGTCAGCGCCGAGGTAGGCGATCTCGTAGCCGCGGTCCTCGAGCAGGTCGGCCGCCATTCGCAGCCCGAGCGCGTGCCGCTCGCCCTGCACCGCCGCCAGCAGCGCCCGGGGCCGTCCCGGGCGGCGTTCCAGCGCCTGTTCGAGCAACTCCGGCGGCCTCAGCGCCGCCAGCACGCGGTGGGTGAGGCCGGTCGCCAGGTGCTCGTCGGCGGTGGTGATCGCGCCCTCTTCCCAGAGGCGGCCGAGCTCATGCATCGCCGGTGCGACCACCCGCTGGTAGAGGACGGCCAGCGGCATCCCGCCCTCCAGGGCCTTCGAGGCGATCCGGTAGGCGCCGGCTACGTCAGCCGCCCGCAGCGCGTCCAGATAGGAGCGGGAAAGGCCCCTCTCCTCAGTTGGTCTTCGGGGTGCAGACTGATCAGCCCCCGCCGATTGTTCTGACACTCCCCAAAGGCTAAGCGCAGAACGGGTCAGCCTCAACCGGCTGGGGTGACTCATCCCGCGGCGGCCGCAGGAGCTTGCGCTCGTACAGGGCGGCGTCGGCGTTGCGCGCGGTCCTGCGCGGACCTGCCCTCGAAGCCTGTTGGATACTTAGAAGGGAATGCGCGCTCAAAAGGCGATGATCACCCAGATGATCTCGACGGTCGTCTTATTGCTCGTTTTGGCCTTCGCCCTCGCCGTAAGCCCGGCCGCCGCGGCTTCTCGGCCCCCCATGGCGCACGAACGCCTGACTTACTGGCCCGAACGCGTCGCTTCCACTCGGAAGTGGTCGCGGTTCATGTACGGGACGGCGAAGTTCGAACCGAAATTGATCGTCGAGCACTGGACCGGGAGCCAAACCCAGGACGCAGCGGTCGACTATTGGAACGAAAGCTCGAAGGCCAACTGGGCCCAGTTCATCATCGACCCGCAGGGCCGCATCACCCAGCTCGCGCCTCTGGACATCGTGGCGAAACAGGCCTACGGCGTGTCCCCCTGGGCGATCGGCATCGAGCACGTGGGAGAAAGCTCGTCTGAAATCCTCAGCCGCCCCCGAGAGCGCCGAGCCTCCTATCGCCTGACCTGCTGGCTCCGCGAGCACTTCGACCTCTCCCTCAGCGACGTGATCGGCCACGCCGAGGTCCCCTCGAACCAGCTCTTCCATTTCACTTATCGGGGCTGGCAGTGGATCGAGGAATCAGGCTACGTCTTCCACGACGACTTCCCCCACAAGGACATGATCCGCTACCGGAAGCACCTGCAGCGAATCTGCGGGTAACAGAGGCGCCTACCGGAATCGAACCGGTGTAAACGGCTTTGCAGGCCGCTGCGTAGCCACTCCGCCAAGGCGCCGGGTGTCGCGTTTTTTTGGGTTTGGCGCAAAAAAACGACAACGCGGGGGGAGGGGTACGGGGCGTTGGGGGATTATTTTTGGGGGGCAAGCCAGGTGGTGGG
>JBQCHW010000351.1:0-5494 GCA_051954315.1 Solirubrobacterales bacterium | reverse complement strand
GCTGTCGCGGCTCTCCGTCTCGTAGAGGTTGGCGTGGGAGAGGTGGGCGGCGATCAGCTCGCTGAGGAGTTCGAGCGTCTCGACGTCGCCGTCGTCGAAGTGGTCGAACTCCGGCGCGTAGACCTTGAGGACGCCGACCGTCTCCTCGCGGTGAGACAGCGGCACGCAGATCATCGAGCCGGCGTTGACCCGGCGGCAAGCCTCGGCGTCGACCCGGTCGTCATCGCGGGTGTTGTCGCTGCGCAGGACGCGGCCCTCGATCACGCAGCGGCCCGAGAGGCTGGCAGCCTTGTTAAGCCGCATCCCCAGATATGGGGTGGCCTCGCCCGTCGCCACCGCGTAGACCATCTCGTCGCCCTCGACCAGCTCGATCAGGCCGGCGCTGGCGCGGGTCAGCTCCTGCGCCCGCTCGGCGATCAGCTGCATGATCGCCTCGGGCTCGAGATCGCCGGCGACCACTTCCGTCTGGGTGCGGATGATCGCCCGCAGCTGCTCGGTCGCCTCTGAAGGACTCACAGCCCGGATATCGGAGCCTGAGCGAGGAATATTTAGATTCGAAGCCGGGCGATTCAGGCAGCGGCGCGAACCTCCGCCAATTCGTCTCCAGCCTCGACCTCAGCTTGAGCCTGACGGTCCGACGCCGGCAGGCGGTAGAAATGCTCGGTAGCGCCGCGGACCTGGCGCTCGCGGACCAGTTCGATCAGATCCGATTTCGCCAGCTCGGTGACGTGGTAGTTGGTGTTGCTGAGGGGGATCTGCAGCTCGCGGCTGAGATCGCTGGGGGAGAGGATCCGACCGCCGTCGATGCCGAGGATTTCGAGGATCGAGACGCGGAGCGGGTGGGCCGTCGCCCGGGCCAACCGCTCCCAGTTGACAGGGATGGAGCGGCCGCTTGGTCGCCCGTTTTCGCCTGCATTTCCGAAGCTTTTGGGGTGTTCGGAGAGACCGTTGGGGGAGTGTCCATTGAGGGTTGCCATGGAGCGATATTACCCAAAAATGTCGATTCAACTCATTACTTTCGGGTAGAACATGCGCTGAGAATTGATAACGGGAGCTTCTTGGGAGGAAATTTCCGAATGAGAGATCGAGCCGCTAGAGCGGCCTTCGTCGTTTGCTTCTGCTTCTGCCTACTGCCGGGCGCGGCCGCCGTGGCCGACACCGGCGACATCATCGCCCCGAGCGATGTCACCCACCCGGCGGTCGACTCCGGCTGGCAGGCCGGAACCTGCAAGGCGGACCCCTGCTCGATCGCTACTCCCAGCCTCTTCTTCGAAACCGCCGGCGCCCACCCCAACGTCGGCTTCACCCAGTTCATCATCAAGCACGAACCGCCCGGCGAAACTCCCGTCGACGAACTGAAGACGGTGCGGGTCGACCTCCCCGTCGGCCTCAGCGTCAACCCGAGCGCGACGCCCCGCTGCAAACCCGCGACCTTTCAGGCGGGCGCCTCCGATTGCCCACCCGATTCGAAAGTCGGCTACAGCCAGGTGACGGTCTCCCTGCCGCCGCTCGGGTTGCCCCAGGAACCGAAAGCGCCGCTGACCGAAGTCGACGTCTACAACGTCGAACCGAAACCGGGCGAGGCGGCCCGCTTCGGCCTCGAACTCGCCGGCAACGAAGTCTTCCTCGAAGGCGACGTCGACTGGTCGGGCGACTACCACGAGGGCTTCACGATCCACGTGCCGGCGGCGCTGCCGGAAGACCTCGGCCTGCTGTTCAAACTGCTCGGCGGCCAGAAGGGCCTGATCCTGAAAAACCGGCTCGTTTTCGACGGCCGCGCCGGCGACGGCACCTTCATCACCACGCCGACCACCTGCTTCGGCCCCGCCTACAAGGACGACTGGAAAGCCGGCGAACTTCCCGGCGGGCCCTCCGGCTCGATCTACTCGACCCTGCTGCGCGCCGACTCGGTCCACAACCCCGACCCGAACTTCCCGAACGGCTCCTCCGTCTTCGAGTCGCCGATCCCGCCGCTGGACGAAGACCACGGCCCGGGGACCTCGCCCAAAGCCTGCGACACGATCCCCTACGAACCTCAGCTCGAGGTGGACCCTGGCACGCCGAACGTCAACTCGCCGGCGGCGGCCAAGGTCAACGTCGACGTCCCGCACTTCAAAGACGAAGACGGCCAGGACAGCTCCCACACGCGGAGCGCCACGGTCGCGCTGCCGCAGGGCTTCGGCCTCAACCCCTCCGGGGCCAACGGGCTGCAGACCTGCACCGACGACCAGTTCGGCAAGGGGACCCGGAACCCGGTCTCCTGCCCGCCGGAGTCGGTGGTCGGCCGAGCGCGGATCGAATCGCCGCCGCTCGTCGACCAGACCAATCCGCAGCCCGAAGAAGTCCTCGAAGGCAACGTCTACGCCGGCAAGCAGCTGAGCCGCGACCCCGCCTCCGGCGACGAGTACCGGATCTTCATCGAGGCCAAGTCCGATCGCTACGGGATTTCGGTACGACTGGTCGGCAACGTCCACGCCGACCCGGTGACCGGACAGCTGACGACGACGATCGACGAAACGCCGCAGCTGCCCTTCACCTCCTTCGACCTCAGCTTCAACGGCGGCGCCCACGCCGTCCTCAGCAGCCCGCCGACCTGCGGTCCCGACGAGGCCACCGCGGTGATGACCCCGTGGACGGGCAACCCGCCCGCTACCCCCCACAGCAGCTTCAGCCTCAGTGGTAACCCCGGCGGCGGCGCGTGTCCGAAGTCGATGGGCGAGCGCCCCTTCGGGCCCTCGTTCGGCGCCGGTCCCGCGAGCTCGCAGGCCGGCGCATTCAGCCCGGTCTCGATCCGGATCAACCGGCCCGACGGCCAGCAGGAGCTGAAAGGAGCCGACCTCGTCCTGCCGCCGGGGATGACCGGCAAGCTGCGCGGCATCCCCTACTGCCCGGAGGGGGCGATTGCCGCCGCCGCCGGCAAGGCGGGCGCGGACGAGAAGGCGAGCTCGAGCTGCCCGGCCGCGAGCCAGGTCGGCACCGCCGCGGTCGCCGCCGGCACCGGCTCGGATCCCTACAAGATCGACGGCAAGGTCTTCCTCGCCGGTCCCTACCGCGGGGCTCCTCTCTCCCTCGCGGTGATCACCCCCGCCACGGCCGGCCCGTATGACCTGGGCACGGTCGTGGTGCGGGTGGCCCTGTTCGTCGATCCGGAAACGGCGCAGATCCACGCCGTCTCCGACCCGATCCCGAACGTCTTCGGCGGCGTCCAGCTGAGCGTCCGCTCGGTCGAGCTGAAGATGGACCGGCCGGACTTCACCCTCAACCCGACCAGCTGCGAACCGTTCGCCACCACCGGCAACCTCGCCGGCGGGGGAGGGGACCCGGCCAACCCGGCGGCCTTCAGCGCCTTCGGCGTCAACGTGCCGTTCCAGGCGAGCGGCTGCGACAAGCTCGGCTTCAAGCCGAAGCTGTTCACGAAGCTGATCGGCGGGCGCAAGGCGATGCGCCGGAACGGCCATCCCGCCTTCCGCGCGATCCTCGTCGCCAGGGCGGGCGACGCCAACATCAAACGGGCGGCGCTGACCCTGCCGCACTCCCAGTTCCTCGACCAGGGGCACATCGGGACGATCTGTACCCGGGTCCAGCTGGCGGCCTCCGCCTGCCCCGCCCGCTCCATATATGGATACGCGCGAGCCCAGTCGCCGCTGCTCGACGACGAAGTCGCCGGCCCCGTCTACCTCGTCTCCTCCGACCACGAACTGCCGGATCTGCTGGCCGACCTGCACGGCCAAGTGAACGTGCGGCTGCGCGGCGTCATCAGCTCGAAGAAGGCGCGGATGCGGACGGTCTTCTATCCCGTCCCCGACGTGCCGGTGAGCAAGTTCACGCTGCAGATGAAAGGCGGCAAGAAGGGCCTGTTGGTCAACTCGCGCGACCTCTGCAAGGGCCGCAACCGCTCCTTCCTCAACTTCAAGGCGCAGAACGGCAAGAGCCTGAAGGTGAAGAAGCTGCCGCTGCGGGCCCCGGCCTGCCGCAAGGCCCGCAAGCATCGCGGAAAGCACCGGCACTAGATGCGATTAACAACCCGTCCAGCTGGGTACGGACCCGCCAGGGTGAGGAAACCGATCGCAAAGATCTTCCTGCTGGCTGTCTTCTCCGGCCTGCTCTTCGCGGGCTCGGCACAGGCCGGCGAAGTCCCCTTCGCGCCGCAGAACAACCCGCCGAACGCCAACGACGGCTGGCAGGCCGGGACCTGCAACACCTCGAGCTGTACGCCCGACGGTCCCGACAGCGAATTCTACGAACGAGCCGCCGGCCATCCGCCCTTCGGGATGACCCAGTTCATCATCAAGCACCACGGCACCCTCGTGCCGGGGCACGAAGAACCGGACGTCAACCTCAAGGACATCCGCGTCGACCTGCCGGTCGGGCTCAGCGTCAACCCGGGCGCGACGCCCCGGTGTCCGTTCGAAGCAGCCCACCTCGAACACGTCAACGACTGTCCCGGGAACAGCCAGGTCGGCGAAAGCTGGGTCTACGTCTCCGACGAACTCGGGTTGCTGCCGCCGATCAAAGTCGAAGCCGATGTCTACAACCTCGAACCGAAGCAAGGCCAGCCGGCGCGTTTCGGCTTCACGGTGGAAGCGATCCCCGGCGTCCCGGCGGTGCCGCCGAGCGACATCTTCCTCGAAGCCGACGTCGCCTGGGAGTCGGACTTCCACGAGGGGTTCACGATCGCCGTGCCCAAGGTCCAGTTCGTGAAACTGCTGAAAAACCGACTCGTCTTCAACGGCAAAGCGCACGCCGACGGGGGCCAGGGCTTCTTCCTGACGACGCCGAGCACCTGTTGGAACCCGAACACGGATCCGGCGCACGAGCACACCTACTCGACCTACGCCCGCGGCGACTCGCTGCCGCCCGAGGGACAGACCGACCCGAACTTCCCCGCCGGCTCCCCCTTCGTCGAGGCGAAGCTGCCGCCAGGGACCTTCCCGAAGGAATGCGCCTCGATCCCCTTCAACCCAGCCGTCGCCGTCGACCCTAGGACGAACGCGGTCGATTCGCCGGCCGGCGTCAACACCGAACTGAAGATCCCGATCGAAGAAAACGCGGACGGCCAGGAAACCTCGACGGTGCGGACCGCGAAGGTGACGCTGCCGCAAGGGATGGGCCTCAACCCGTCGGCGGCCAACGGGCTCGCCTCCTGCAACCCGCAGCAGTTCGGCAAGGGGACCCGCAACCCGGTCGGCTGCCCGGCGAACTCGAAGGTGGGAACGGCGACGATCGTCAGCGAGGCGCTACCGGACCAGCCCCTGACCGGTGACGTCTACGTCGGGCAGCAGGAAAGCCGTGACCCGGAATCGGGCAAGGAGTTCCAGATCTACGTGCACGCGGCATCCAGTCGCTATGGCGTCGACGTCCGCCTGATCGGCAACGTCTTCGCCAACGCGAAGACCGGCCAGCTGACCGCCTACTTCGACGATCCGGCGAAGTCGGTCACCCGCGGCGGCAACGCCGACAACATCCCGCACGGCCTGCCGCAGGTCCCCTTCAC
>JBQCHW010000350.1:0-4826 GCA_051954315.1 Solirubrobacterales bacterium | reverse complement strand
TCGCCTATGAGACGGTCGTCGATGCCAGGGGCCATCTGCCCCTGCTGGCTCCGATGAGCGAGGTCGCGGGCAAGATCGCAACCCAGGCCGGCGCGTTCATGCTCGAGAAGCCGCTTGGCGGACGCGGCATCCTGCTCGGCGGGGTCCCGGGCGTGGCCGCTGCCACGGTGCTGGTGATCGGCGGTGGCGTCGTCGGCATGAACGCCGCCTTCATCGCGATCGGGATGGAAGCCGACGTCTTCGTCTTCGACCGCTCGATCGACCGCCTGCGCGAGCTCGAAGTGATCTTCGGCGGCCGCTGCTCGACCGTCTACTCGACCCGCCTCGCGGTCGAAGAGATGCTGCCGAGCGCGGACCTCGTGATCGGGGCGGTGCTGGTCCACGGGGCCCGTGCCCCCTACGTGATCAAACGCGAGCAGCTGGCGCTGATGAAGCCCGGCGCGGTGCTGGTCGACGTGGCGATCGACCAGGGCGGCTGCTTCGAGACCTCGCGACCGACCACCCACCGCGACCCGACCTTCGAGGTCGACGGGATCACCCACTACTGCGTCGCCAACATGCCCGGTGCGGTCCCGATCACCTCGACCTACGCGCTGACCAACGCCACCCTGCCCTACGCGATAGCGCTGGCCGACCTCGGGGTAGACGAGGCGATAAGGCGCGACCCCGGCCTGCGGCCCGGCGTCAACGTCGCCGGCGGCAAGGTCACCCACCCGGCCGTCGCCGAGGGAGTGGGTATGGACTACGTGCCGGTCGAGGAGGCGCTTGGACTTGAACGAACTTTGCAACAGCCATAGGGAGGACTGAGATGAGCAGCTACGCGGTTGTCAACCCCGCCACCGGTGAGACCGTCAAGGAGTACGAGGAGATCACGGACGACGAGCTGCGCGCGGCGATCGACCGCTGCGACCAGGCCTCGAAGTCCTGGCCCAGCTCGACCTCCGTCGCCGACCGCGCCGCGCTGGTGCGCAAGGTCGGAGAGCTGCACTCCGAGCGGCGCGAGGAGCTGGCCGAGATCATCGTCCGCGAGATGGGCAAGCCGATCGAGCAGGCGCTGATGGAGGTCGACTTCGCCGGGATGATCTACGGCTTCTACGCCGACAACGCCGAGGACCTGATGGCGGACGAGCCGATCCAGCTCTCCGAAGGCGAGGGCACCGCGGTGATCCGGCGCAGCCCCTTCGGCGTCCTGCTCGGGATCATGCCCTGGAACTTCCCCTACTACCAGGTGGCCCGCTTCGCTGGCCCGAACCTGGTGATCGGCAACACGATCCTGCTCAAGCACGCGCCGCAGTGCCCGGAATCGGCCGAGGCGATGCAGAAGATCTTCGACGACGCCGGATTCCCCGAGGGCTGTTACGAGAACGTCTACGCGACCAATGAGCAGGTCGAGTGGGTGATCGCCGACCCGCGCGTGCACGGGGTCTCGGTGACCGGTTCGGAGCGGGCCGGCTCCGCGGTCGCCTCGATCGCCGGCAAGCACCTGAAGAAGGTCGTGCTCGAGCTCGGCGGCTCCGATCCCTTCATCCTCCTCGGCACCGACGACCTCGACGAAGCGGTGACCGCGGCGGCCGAAGCGCGGCTCGACAACACCGGCCAGTCCTGCAACGCGGCGAAGCGGTTCATCGTCGTCGACGAGCTCTACGACGACTTCCTCGCGAAGTTCAAGGAGCAGCTGGAGGGGGCGAAGCCGGGCGACCCGACCGCCGAGGACACCGCGGTCGGCCCGCTCTCCTCCGAGACCGCGGCCGACCGGCTCGAGGATCAGGTGAAGCGGGCGATCGACAACGGCGCCGAGGTGGTCGTCGGCGGCAACCGCGACGGCAACTTCTTCGAACCGACGATCCTCACCGGGATCAAGCCCGGCGACGAGGCCTCCCAGGAAGAGTTCTTCGGGCCAGTGGCGCAGGTCTACAAGGTCTCCTCCGAGGAGGAGGCGGTGGAGCTCGCCAACGCGACGCCGTTCGGGCTCGGCTCCTATGTGATGACCACCGACAAGGAGCAGGCCGAGCGGGTCGCCGACAAGATCGAAGCCGGGATGGTCTACGTCAACCTGGTCGGAGCGGACGCGCCGGAGCTGCCGTTCGGCGGCTTCAAGCGCTCCGGCTTCGGCCGCGAGCTCGGCCGCTACGGCGCCGACGAGTTCGTCAACAAGAAGCTGATCCGCAGCGCCTGAGGCTCCCGCCGCATCGCGGGGTTCCTTTCGGACCCCTACGTCCGAAAGGAACCACGCGTTTGAAGTCGGCCGCTGCTAATAGGCTTCAACTCTCGTGAGTCGCTCCAGGGGGATCATCTTCGCGCTGCTGGTGCTGGCGTTTGCCGCCTTCGCGGTGAGCGCGGTCGCGGCGACGCGGGCGCAGGAAGAAGACCTGCCGCGCTGCCACGGCCGCGAGGCCGACATCGTTGGCACCGACGGCAACGACGTCCTCCAGGGGACCCCGGAGCGCGATGTGATCTGGGGCGGCAACGGCGACGACCTGATCTACGGCAGCCTCGGCAACGACCTGATCTGCGGCGGGGCGGGGGCCGACCAGATCCACGGCGGCCGCGGCAACGATGAAGTCGACGGCGGCGCCGGGGCGGGCGACCAGGTCAACGGCGACCTCGGCGACGACAAGATCGTCGGCGGGGCGGGGGCCAACGACGAGGTCGCCGGCGACCTCGGCATCGACGTCGTCAACGGCGGCGCCGGCAACGAAGACCTCGTCCACGGCGACTACGGCTACGACCGCATGTCCGGCGGCGCCGGCAAGGGCGACATCGCCTCCTTCGCCACCGCCCGGGCCGGCGGCAAGGGCAGCGGCGTCTGGGCCTCGCTGCGATCCCATCGCGCCTACGGCGACGGACACGACAAGCTCTTCGGCTTCGAGAGCCTCGAAGGCTCGGCCTTCCGCGACACCCTGATCGGCACTCCGCAGGGGAACGTGATCAACGGCGGGCCCGGCGACGACCACCTGATCGGTGGCGGCGGTCCCGACACGCTCGACGGCGGCCAGGGGAGCGACGGCTGCGTCGGGGCCAAAGGCCACACCGCTTCATGCGGCAAAGAAGCGCCGCCGAAAGCGAGCGCCTACGTCCAGCTCGACCCGACCCCGGGCGGCGGCGCCGGGCTGCAGGTGATCGGCGGCGGCGGCCGCGACCAGTTCTTCGTCGCCTTCGACGAAGTGACCGAGGTCTTCAGCGTCACCGCCAAAAAGGGCCTCGCGATCAGCCCCGGTTGCCAGCACGCCGAGGGGAGCCAGACGACCGTCACCTGCGCCGCCGACGGCCCGGCCCGCTGGCTGATGGCCGACCTCGGCCCCGGCAACGACAGCCTGCGGGTCGAAGGCTCGCTGCTGCAGGTCGGCAGCGTCCGCTTCGCCGGCGGCTTCGGCAACGACACGATCCACGCCGGCCCCGAGGACGACCTGGTCGAGTCCGGCCCGGGGGCGGACAAGCTCTACGGCGGTGATGGCGCCGACGGCCTGGTCGGCGGCCTGCCCGGCCCGACCTTCCTCTACGGCGAAGGCAACGGCGACCTGCTGGCCGCCGGCGGCGGCTGCGCCGGCGGGGCGCTGGTCGGCGGCCCCGGCCGCGACGACGCCTCCTTCGCCGAGACCCAGGCCCATCCCGGCCTGCTGATCATCTCCTTCCCCCAGCACAAAGCTTGGGTGACGACGGTGAAGAACTGCAAGCCCGTCCACCTCTCGCCGACCGACGAGGACATGGAGGGATCCTTCGACTGGGATGTCCTGATCGGCGACAGCGGCCCCAATGCGATGCTCGGCCAGCCCGGCGAAGACCGCTTCTACGGCAACGGCGGCGAAGACATCATCGACGCCCGCGACGGCGTCAAAGACTTCTCGATCCAGTGCGGCAAGGGCGAAGCCCCCCGCGAAATCAAGGTCAAAGGCAAAAACGGCAAGACGCAGATCCGGGAAACCAAAGGCACCGGCCGCCCCGAAGGCCGAGCCCTAACCGACAAGTTCGACCCCGACCCCTACAACTGCGCCTTCGTCAAACACGGCAACCCCGTCCCCGGCCTAAACGGCTGAAAAGCCGCCCGCAGTCGTGGCGGCACCCTCCACGGCGCCCCTGAACTAGGCTTCGTGGCCATGGCACGGAAGACCGCTCAGGGGGATGAGGCCGCGGCTGTCGCCGCCGCGATCGCGCAGTTCGAGGCGGAGTTCGCGAGCGCTCCCGCGGAGGGGGCGCCGGTGACGCCCGCCTGGCAGCGCGCCGCCTACCTAGAGGGGATCAGCGCCAAGGAGACGATCGAGGACCTACGAGGAGGATCCGCATGGCTGTCGTGAAAATCATCGAGCTGGTCGGCAGCTCCAAGACGTCCACCGACGACGCCGCCAAACAGGCGCTGCAGCAGGCCCAGGGCTCGCTGCGCAACATCCGCGCCGTCGACATCGTCTCCACCGGGATCCGCGGCGAGAACCTCGACGAGTACCGCGCCCACGTCCGCGTCGCATTCTTGATCGAGGGAACGGAGGTCGACTGATGGCAGATGCACCGCAGGGGGAGCCGCGCGAGGTCTCGCGCGAGGAGGCCCGCAAGCTGGTCGAGGAGGGCGCCCAGCTCGTTGACGTCCGCGCCGCCCACGAGTGGGACGCCGGCCACATCGCCGGCGCCAGGCACGTACCGCTGCCGGAGCTGCCGCAGCGCACCGGCGAGCTCGACCAGGACCGCGCGGTCGTCGTCTACTGCCGCGGCGGCAACCGCTCTTCGATGGCGACCGCCGCCCTCGCCGACGCCGGCTTCGACGCCGTCAAGCTGACCGACGGGATCGTCGGCTGGAGCGAGGACGATCTGCCGCTCGAGCCCGAGGGCGGCTACGT
>JBQCHW010000349.1:0-8647 GCA_051954315.1 Solirubrobacterales bacterium | reverse complement strand
CGGTCGCGGCGGAAGCGGCGGTAGAAGTCGGAGAGGTCGACGTCGACCCAGAGGGCGCAGCGCATCCGCTCGATCGCCCGCTCGAGCTGCTCGGGCCCGGCTCCGTCCCCGCACGGCCCGCCCTCGATCGGCGGCACCGTGACCAGCTCCGGGTCGACCGCCTCGGCGCGGAACTTCACCCGGTCCCGCGACGGCTGCCAGGCCCGGACCAGCACCGGGCAGCCATCGACGTGGAGGAGCCGGGTCGCGACCCCGCCGCGCACCCGCAGCGTCCGGTCGGTGCTGCCGCGCGGCATCCGGAACGGCGAAGGAGGCCGCACCTCGGCTTCCAGCACGCCCCCCACGCGGTTAGCGGCCCAGAAGATGTACGTCGATCAGGAACGAGCGGCTGGCGACGACGTTTTCGCGCGGGCGACCGCGGCCCGCGAGCCGGCGCTGGGGCCGCACCTTGGAGGCGGCGCTGCTGACAGCGCGCACGGCGGCAACGGTGGCCGCACCGGCCAGCACCCCTCCCGCCGTAGCGAGCACAGCGGTCCGCACCTCCGGCCGCAGAACCAGCGAGGTCCCCGCCTGCTCCTCGTAGGCCGAGGGCAGCGGTCGCACCGGGTCGGTCACCTCGCCCGAGCCGGCGTCTTCTTCGGCGATCACCTCGCCGTCCAGTTGCAACTCGTCCACTCGCGCGACTCTAGCGCGCCCGCCCGTCACTCCCCGAGGGATCGTTCGTAAAGACGGTACTTCTTGACGATCTCGGCGCTCATTGCCTCTAGACCGCGGTTCATCGCTTCGTTGGTCTCGAGGATCCAGCCTGCCTCGCCGTGTTTCTGGCGCACCCGGGCGGCGGTGTCGAAGTGCTCGACGTAGAGCGAGGCGGCGACGCCCGTGTGCTGGTACTCGGGCTTCACCCCGAGGAAGCCGACCCGGACCTGATCGCAGATCTGGTTGCGCCGCAGGAAGTGGAACCAGCCCAAGGGCAGCAGCCGGCCCTTCATCTTCTTCAGCACCTGATTTAGATCCGGCAGGGTGATCGCCACCGCGATCGTCTCGCCGTCCTTTTCGGCGACCATGAACCAGTCGCGCGAGAAGGCCAGGTGCATGTCCATCGTGTAGGTGTCGAGGTCCTCCTTCGAGTAGGGGACGAAGCCCCAGTTCTCGGCCCAGGCGGCGTTGTAGATCTCGGCGAAGCGGTCCATCTCCTCGCGCAGGTGGCGCCGCGACATTCGGCGGATCTTCACCCCGTGCTCGTTTTTCGCCCGCTCGTCGAGCTCGAAGAGGATCGGCAGCATGTCCTCGCGGTCGCTGATGTCGAGGAACCAGGAGTAGAGGTCCATCGCTTTCCCCAGCCCCGCGCCCTCGCAGAGGCGCTGGTAGTAGGCCGGCTGCCAGGGCTGGCGGACCAGCGGCTCGAGCTGGTGGCCCTCGATCAGCACCCCGCTCTCCTCGTTCATCGAGAAGTCCATCGGCCCGACCATGCGGTCGCAGCCGCGCTGTCGCAGCCAGTCCTCGGCGACGTCGAGCAGCGCCGCGGCCACCTCCGGGTCGTCCTCGAGCTCGAAGAAGCCGAACATCCCCCAGCGGCTCTGGTGGAACTCGTTGAAGGCGTGATCGAGCTGGGCGCTGACGCGGCCGACCACCCGCTCGCCGCGCAGGGCGATGAAGTATTCGGCCTCGCCGTGCTTGAAGTACGGGTTGAGGCGGCGGTTGAGGAAGAGCCGGCGCTCGAGTTTCAGCGGCGGGATCCAGGGGGTGCCCGCGTGGAGCCGGTAGGGCAGGTCGATGAACCGCTTCAGGTCGCTCCCGTTGCGCACCGGCCGGATCGTCAGGCTTCCCCTGTTCAAGGGTTCGCTGCGCTTCGCTCCGCTCACTGGGTCGGCAACCTACACTCTCGGTAGATGAGCGAGACCGCCAAGGCTCCCGTCGACGTCTTCGAGAAGGCCCGCAGCCACGACCGCCTCGAGCAGCTCGAAGCCGCCAAGGAGCACGACCTCCTCCCCTACTTCCGCCTGCTGACCTCGCAGGCGGGCCCCGTCGTCGAGATGGAGGGTCGGGAGACGATCATGCTCGGCTCCAACAACTACCTCGGCCTGACCGGCGACGAGCGGGTCAAGGGCGCGGCGCGGGAGGCACTGGAGACTTACGGCACCGGAGTCACCGGCTCCCGCCTCCTGAACGGGACGACGCCGCTGCACCTCGACCTCGAGCGCGAGCTGGCCGCGTGGATGCGGACCGACGACGCGATCGTCTACACGACCGGCTACCAGTCGAACGTCGGCTGCATCGGCACGATCCTCGGCCCCGGCGACACCGTGATCTGCGACTCCGGCGACCACGCTTCGATCCTCGACGGCTGCCGCCTCTCCGGCGCCAAGCTGCGCCCCTTCCGCCACAACCGCATGGACAAGCTGGAGAAGATGCTCCAGCGCGCCGCCGAAGACGGCGGCGGCGTCCTCGTCATCGTCGACGGCGTCTTCTCGATGGAGGGCGACGTCTGCGACCTGCCGCGGATCGTCGAGCTCTGCAAGGGCTACGGCGCCCGCCTGATGGTCGACGAGGCGCACGGGGCCGGCGTCCTCGGCGCCCGCGGTGCCGGTGCCTGCGAGCTCTTCGGGCTCGAGGACGAGGTCGACCTGCGGATGGGGACCTTCTCCAAGAGCCTCGCCTCCTGCGGCGGCTTCATCGCCGGCCCCGCGGACGTGATCGAGTACCTGCGGATCTCCTCGCGCTCCTTCATCTTCAGTGCCTCAGCCGTCCCGGCGGCGGTCGGCGCCGCCCTCGCCGCCCTGCGGGTGATCCGCAGCGACGGCCCCGAGCTCTTCGAGCGGCTCCTCGCCAACGCCGAGTACCTGCGCGAGGGCCTGCGCCACCTCGGCCTGAAGGTGATCGAGCCAGGGACCCTCCCGGACGGCACCGTCGCCACCACCCCGGTGGTCCCGGTGATGGTCGGCGACGATTGGCAGGCGGTGCTGCTGTGGAAGGCGCTCTTCGACAACGGCGTCTACACCAACGTCGCCATCCACCCGGCCGTCCCCCCGGGCGGGGCGCTGCTGCGGACCAGCTTGATGGCGACGCACGAGCGCGAGCATCTCGACGGCGCCCTCGGGACGATCGCCCGGGTGATCGAGAAGTTCCCCGAGCTTCCGAAAGCCTAGTTATTGGTCACGAAATCTTGACATCCCCCAGTGGGGGTAGTTTCGAGCTTGTTGCTTTTCGGATAACGCGGGGGCGGGTCCGAAATTGTTGCTCTTAGCGAATGGGTCGGACGGAAAAGAGGTGCCGCCGGGTTGACGGCAACTACCCCGAAGACGTAGCTTGGCCCCCTCGCCGAATGACCCGGGCGGGACGTTCGGAAAGACGAAGTCGGTCCGTCAGGACCAGGGCCCAGGGAAGGGCTCGGTCCTTCGCCGGACACGACATACCCCAGTTCATCGATTCCTTGAAGGGAGGAGTCCAGTGGAAGCTGCCTCAACGGCACCACCATCGAACATCGCCTCAGGTGAGGCTCCGCAGCACATGAGGGCACTCGAGAGGGCCAACATGGTGCGGCTGGCAAGAGCCGAGCTGAAGCGCGCGATCGCGCGGGGCGATATGGATGCCGCGGAGGTGGTTCGCGACTGCCCGTGGGAGACCGAGAGCATGACCATCGCCGAGCTGCTGACCAGCCAGCGGCGGTGGGGCCGGACCCGCGCCCGCAAGTTCCTGATGCCGCTCTCGCTGAACGAGAACAAGCAGCTGGGAACGCTGACCGAGCGACAGCGTCGAATGCTGGCCCAAGAGCTGGCGACTCGCTCGACGGCACGCGAGGCGGAAGCGCTCTCCGTCTAGGAGGGCGCGCCGGGTTTAGCCGCGCATTCCACCGATCCGGTAGCTGAGGCCGCCGGAAGCTCGTTGGAATGCGCGGCGAGCCAGGAAGAAGGTGACGGCGAAGGCGAGGGCCCCGAAGCCCAGCGCCACCGCCAAGATCTGACCGGCGACGTAGAAGACGAGGCCGGTGACAAGCACGAAGGCCGCGCCCGCCAGCAGGGTGGTGTGGGAGCGCCAGCCGGCGAAGTGCTCGCGGATCGCCACCTCGAGGCCGCCCAGGCCGGCCAGGGCGACGCCGACGCCGATCAGGGTCGGGTGGCCGCCGATCACCCCGATCACCAGCGAGACGATGCCGGCGAGGATGATCAGCTCGGCCAGCGGCACGTTCCCCCAGGGGGCCGGCGGTCGCTCGTCAGGTGCGGAAACCCGTCTGGCGGGCTTTGACTTCGTCGTCAACGGCCGCAAGCCGCCCGGGTAAGGGACATCCGGAGGAGACCTTGACCCGCCACCAGCCCATCAGCATCCCGATCGGGCCGAGGCGGGGGCGCGAGTGCCAGTGGCCGCAGCCGTCGAGGCCGAGGTCCTGGCGCGAGACCCGCACCCACTTGAAGTCCTCGGGGGCGGCGAGCATCCGCTCGACCAGCTCGCGGTTCTCGTCCTCCTCGCGCCGGCGCTCGACCAGCGCCCGCCGCGCCTCCGCGACCCGCTCGGCGAGGCGGTCGCGCACCGTCTCCAGCTCGCCGAGATCGAGGACCCGCGGCGCGGTCGCGACGGCGGCGATCCGGTGCGGCACCTCGGTGTGGCCGAAGGCCTCGCCGAACAGCTGGCTCAGCTCCGCTTCGAGGCGGCCGATCTGGCGGCGCAGCTCGATTCGTGCCTTGCGCTCGTCAACCTCCGTGGCGAGCCCGGCGACTCCCATACCAAGCTCGGCAAGCTGATCGCGTTTCAGCAGAGCGGGCATCTCCAAAAGTGTAGTCATGCCGCCTCCAGGGTCGCACCGGCCATCCACAATGCCTCCTCGACGGCGATCTGCGGCACCCCCTTGACCTGCACCGCGGCGACCGCGACGCGTCGCGTCTCCTTCTCCACCCGGTACCCCTCGCCGGTGGCGCCGAAGAGCAGGGCGATCGGCCGCTCGCCGTCGGCGATCGTCAGCGTCCCGTTCGCCAGCTCGCCCGGCGCCCCCGGCAGGCTCTCCCCCGGCGCCGAGTCGCGGATGCAGAGCTGGCCGGCGAGGCGGTCGGCGTCGAAGGCGCGCAGCGCCACCCCGGTCTCGACGATCGCGATGTTGAGCGCGTCGACCGGCAGCCCGTGGGTGCGGAAGCCGCCGTCGTGCAGGCGGTCGAGCGTCAGCTGCTCGACCGGGGTCCTGGTGCGGTCGGGGTCGAGGCCGATCTGGCGGTAGAAGACGCGGTAGGCCCAGGGGATCGGCCGTTCGCGAAGGCGGATCGCCTGCGAGCCGTAGGTGCGGTCGGAGAGGTCGCGGAGGCGGCGGCGAACCGGCTCGGGGCTGCGGCCGGGCTTGGCGTCCACTTCGACCCAGGCGATCCCGAGGCCAGGGAACTCGGAGGCGATGTGCGGGGCGACCCACCCCTGCTGCGGCGCCGGCTCCCAGCCCATCCGCTGTGCGGCCGCCTTAGCCATCTCAGCCGCGCTCCGCCGTTCTCGTCGCGGCGAGGAGCCGGTCGACCCGCTGGCCGAGCTGGGCGGCGGTGAGGTCGCCGATGCTGGCGCTCTGCAGGGTGCCGCCGGGGTAGACGTAGGCAAAGGTCGGGCAACCGCCGACCGCGTAGAGGCTGGCGACGGCGCCGTCGCGGTCGTATCCCACCGGCATCTTCCAGCCGTGCTGGCTGATCAGTTCGCGCAAGCGGTCGCGATCGTCGCGGATGTCCAGCGAGAGGAAACCCACCCGTCCACGGTAGCGCCGATAGACCTCATCGACCACATCCTGCTGCTCGGCGCAGCCGTCGCCCTTGGTGAACCAGAACGAGATCACCAGCGGCCGCTCGAAGAGGTCGCAGACGCGGATCGCCCCGGCGGTTTCGATCCGGCAGGCCGGGGTGCGTTGCGAGCCCTCCGGACAAGGGACCGCGGCGGTTTCGCAGTCATCCTGGGCGACGTTGGCGTCGCCTTCGAGCCCGCCGGCGGCGGCGGGCACGGCGAACTCCGGCAGCGGCCAGCGAGCGGGGAAGCGGTCTAGGCCCAGCGTCTCCCCTCCGCCGCCGCCGTCGAGCGTGTTGACGGTGGCGACGACGATCACCGCGAGGAAGAGGAGCCCGACGAGGAGCGAGTAGCGGTCCCTCATTCCCGCTCCAGCCAGAGCAGGACCGCCGGCAGGACGAGGAGGACGCCGGCGAGGGCAGCGCCGAGGTCGACCACCGTGACCAGGCCGAAGTCGCGCAGCATCCGCACGTCGCTGGCGATCAGGACCGCGAAGCCGGCGACCGCGGTGATGCCGGAGGCGAGCACGGCGGCGCCGGTGCGGGAGTAGGCACGGCGGAGCGCCTCCTCAGTAGCGACACCGCCTTCCCGCTCCTCGTGGAAGCGTCCCACCAACAAGACGCCGAACTCGGTCGCGATCGCGATCGTCAGCGCTCCCAGCGCCGCCGACATCGGGTTCAGGGGAATCCCGGTGATCCAGAGCAGCAGCGAGGCCCAGCCGGTGGCGAGCACGGTCGGGACGAGCGGGATCAGGGCGCGTCGCCAGGAGCGGTAGACGAGCAGCAGCGCCGCCGCCACCGCCGCCAGGCCGGCCAGCGTCAGCCAGTACCTGCTGCTCGAGAGGTCGGAGGCGCTCTGGGCGGCGATCACCGGCAGCCCCGCCAGCCGCACCTCGACGCCGGGGGGCGGGTCGCCGATCTCACCGCGCACCCTTTCGATCAGCTCCTGCTGGTCTTCCAGCGACTGCGCCCGGATCCCAAACGAGATCAGCGCCTCGTGGCCGACCTTCCCGGTGGCGGGATCGACCGGCGCCACCTGCCGCAGCGCATAAGGAGAGAGCGCCGCCAGCGTCGCTTCGATCCGCTTCTTCGTCGGCTTTTCTTCTCCCCTGACCAAGAAGTCGGAGAGCGCGGGACCGGGGCAGATTTCAGCGGTCAGGCAGCTCGGGTCTTCTCCCTCGAAGCCGTTGCCCGCCAGCACCCGCCGCTTGAACCCCGCCATCCACTCGACCGTCGCCGGGTCGGTGAAGTCGGAGGCGTGGATGCTGACGTCGAGCTCACCCGAGACGCCCGTGGTGTCCTGCAGCTCGTTCAGCCCTTCGACCGCCTTGATGTTCTGCGGCGCCAGCGAGCGGATGTCGGAGACCGTTTCCACCTGGGTCCCGGCCGCCCAGCCCGCGACGGCGAGCGCCACGGCGACACTGAGGACCAGCTCGGGGTAGGCCCGCGCCACCCGGAGCAGCCAATCGACCGGCAGCCGCGGCCGCCACTTGCTCTCCCGGACCGGCGCCGCCGGACGCAAGCTCAACGCCGCCATCCCCACAGTCAGCGCCACGCCGAAGGCGATCGCGATCCCCAGGATCAGCAGCCAGCCGAACCCCCTCACCATCGGGATCGGCGAGAGCTGCAGGGCGAGGAAGCCGGCGGCGGTCGCCAGACATGCAGTGGCGATCGTCGGGCCGCCGGCGGCGGCCGCCTCGCGCGCCGAGCCCCGCTCGTCGAAGCGGGCCTGGAACTGGATCGCGTAGTCCACCGCGAGCCCGATCAGGATCGGCAGCGCCGCGATCGAGGCCATCGTCAGCGAGCCGCCGACCAGCGCCAGCAGGCCGAAGGTGATCGCCACCGCCATCAGCGCCACCGCCAGCGGCAGCAGCGGCCAGCGCGAGCGGAAGACGAGGAAGAGGACCGCGGCCATCACCGCCAGCGCGATCGCGAAGAGGACGAGCAGCGCGTCCTTCAGGGCGCCGGCGACGCCTTCGATCACCACCGGCGCCCCGGAGACGACGTAGCGACCGCCGTCGAGCGTGAAGCAGGGCGCCGGCGTGCCTCCTTCGCCGCAGGCCTTGCGCGGGGTCGTATCCGCAACCGTTGCTTCGATCAGCTCGATCGCCCGCCGCCGTTCCGCCACGCTCAGGTCCGGCTTCAGCCGGATCACGATCTGGGCCGACTTCGCGTTCGGGAAGAGGTAGGACAGCCGCGCCTTCGGCGTCCCGCGCGGCCGTGCGAAGTCGAAGACGACGGTGGCGACGAATTCTTCGTTGTCGATACTTGGGGCGCTGGTAATCCCGTATTTCGTCGCCACCGCGAGCAGGTATTCGCGGAATTTTTCCGCCGGCACGTGTTCTGCCAGCCGCCGCAGCTGGTCTTCGATCTGGACCACCGACTCGTTGAGGAAGGTGGCCGGGCCGGTCAGGAACTCGACCGCGTGCATCTCGGCGAGTTCGGCGCACGGTCCCGGGATCGGCTCCGCACCTTTCGGAACCTTGCCCGAGAGACAGCCCTCCAGCCGCAGCAGCCTGAAGATGTTCTGGCTCAGCAGCAGCTGCGGCAGTTCGCCCTTGACGAGGACGACCACCGGTTCTTCGCCGAAGTCGCTGCGGACCTCTTCGGTCGCCTTGTAAGTGGCCGAGTCGGAGTCGGCGAGGGTGCCAACGCCGGCGTCGGTGGGGATCTGAGTGGCACCGATCGCGGCACCGAGGGCCACCACGACCGTCACCGCCAGCAACGGCCGCGCGTGGCGAACCGCCCACGCCGCGACGCGCCCGAACCAGGGCCCCGCGCTCAAGCTCAGTCCATCGAGAGCGGCCCGCTGACGTCAGCGTTGAGGAACTGGCTGACGAACGGGTTGCTCGAGTCGAACAGCTCCTCTTTGGGGCCGGACTCGACGATCTTGCCGCTCCAGAGCACGG
>JBQCHW010000348.1:0-6282 GCA_051954315.1 Solirubrobacterales bacterium | reverse complement strand
CATCCGCTGACCGGTCGGATCTGCGCTTCCGTTCGGCTGATGTGAATATTCTCAGCGCATGTCTGTCCTGGCGCGAGACGAGCTTCACGCCAGGCTGTCCTCCGAAGATCCCGAGCTTCAGATCTTTCGCCCGCGCAGCTGGGAGCCGGGGCGAGTGCGCGGAGCCTCCTATGAACTTCGCGTGGGCTCCGACTACCTGATCCTTCCCGACGGGACCCGGTTCTGGCCGGAGGCGTCGGATCCTGACTACCGATCTAGATCCGCCTCCTTCGACCTCGAGCCAGGGCAGGTGGCTTTCGTTTCCACCGCCGAGAAACTGTGGATGCCTTGGGACCTGACGGGGAACATCGCCCCGAAGTTTCGGCTAGCCCTCGAAGGGCTTTTGGTCATGGGCGGGATGCTGGTGGATCCGGGCTACGGGCGACTGCGTGAGGCGGGGGACAAGTGGGTGCCGCGTAAAGAGGGCGAGCGCCTGCACTTCCAGCTCGCCAACATCGGGACGAAAACCCTGAACATCGTTCCGGAGGAGACCTCCGTCGCGGCTATCCAGTTCGTTGCCCTAGCGGGGGACTCCCGCCGCGAGCGAGACGGCGGGGAGCATCTCTCGATCGAGGACCTCGATGTCCCTTGCTCGGACAAGCTCCTGCGGGAGCTCTTCCACGCGCACGCTCAGGAGCCGCTCGAACAGCTCGCCTTCTTCTCCAACATGAGCAGCCTGCAGAAGCAGACGGAAGATCTCGACGTTCGGGTCAAAACCAACGAAACCGTGATCGACGCCTCCACCAGGGCCACCGAGGTGCTGGTCGAAGCCTCGGAGAAGGCCATCGACCGGATCATCATCTTCGGCTACTACCTGGTCCTGATCACGATCGTCGGGGTTGCATTCGCGGCAATCCTCAACGCCCTCATCCGGTAGCGCCTACCGCCGGTTGAGGCGGGTGAGGATCTGGGCGGCCGCCGCGGCGGGGTCCAGGGAGTGGGTATCCACGGTATGGGCGTCTGGAAGGTCGGTTTCTTCGTGGAGGTCGATAGTGGCTCCGACTATCTCCTGGTCGAGGCGGCCGTCCCTTCGGGCCCGCGTGAGAATCGTCTCGCGCGGCGCCTCCAACCGCGAAAGCAGCCAGGGCGCCTGGCGCGCGTCGGCGGCCTCGATCCACCTCGCGAGGGCGCTCCCGTGGAAATCGCCCTCGGCGTCTCGCGAGACATAGGTGAAGGTGCTCTCGGCGATCACGAACCAGCCCTGATCCAGCAGCACCTCCATCTGCTCGCCGATCAGCTCATAGGCGAGGGGGATCTGAGACCAGATCGACCCGGGTGGGCGCAGCAGAACTCGTTCGAGCACGTCGTCGACCGAGAGGTAGGCCGCCGGCGGCGGCAGCGCCTCCATCATCGCCCTCGCCACGCTCGTCTTCCCCACGTGCGAGGGACCGGTGAGGATCAGCAGTCCCGCCGCTGGGATACTTGTCTCTCCCGTCGCCCCCAAGGACCGGACCATGAACGAGCAACTTACAGAGAGGCCTCGATGTCTGTGCTGGATCAGCTGAACCTGCGCGCTCTGCTTGCGGACCTCGGCGCTTCAGGATGCGAGTTCGTCGTGATCGGCTCGAGTGCGCTGGCGATCCAGGGCTGGGACGTCCTCCCCAGCGACCTCGACCTGTTCACGCGGGTCGAGGAGGTCGAGGGGCTCCGAGCCGTGCTCGGCGTGCCCGAGGGGGAGGTCCGGACGGTCGAAGACGGCGAGGCTCGGAGGTTGGAATTGAGCACCGAGCTCGGACCGGTCGATCTTTACCTGGCCGTCTCCGGGGATCTCACCTACGAGCGGGTCGCGCAAGAGGCCGTCTCGGTGGCCCTGGGCAAGGACCTGCCGCACGTGAAGGTAGGCAGCTTTGCCCACGTCCGAGACATGCGGGCCGCGGTCGGGCGTGAGCCGGTGCCCGCCAATGCCGTCCGCCCGGCCGCGAAGGAGGGAGCGCCTCGCGTCGTCGCGATCGACGGGCCGGCCGGGGCGGGGAAGTCCACGGTGACGCGGGCGGTTGCGGAGCGCCTGGGCTTCACCTATCTCGATACGGGCGCGATGTACCGCAGCGTCACCCTGGCGGTTCTCGAGGCCAGGGCGGACACCGACGATCCGGAGGAGATATCCCGTATCGCCCGGAGAGCGGCGATCGACTTCCGCGGGCAGCGGGTCTTCCTGGGAGACCAGGACGTTACGGCTGCGATCAGGTCGTCGGACGTCACCCAGGCCACTCCCCACATCGCCGCCTATCCCGAGGTGCGAGCGGCGATGGTGGAACGCCAGCGGCGGCTGTTCTCCGAAGGCGCATACGTTGCCGAGGGCCGAGACACGGGAACCGTGGTCGCTCCGGATGCGCCCCTGAAGATCTATCTGACCGCATCTCCCGAGGAGCGAGCGCGGAGGCGCTCGCTCGAGACCGGAGAGTCGGTTGCCGTGGTCTTGGCCGCCATCGAGGAGCGGGATCGGCTGGATTCGGCGCGGGAGCTGAGCGCCCTCAGGCCGGCCGACGACGCAGTGGTGATCGAGACCACCGATCGCTCGATCGACGAAGTTGTCGACGAGATCACGGCCTTGGCGCGAGAGCGCGGCATCGTCTGACTGCATGAGTCTCCCCACCGTCGCCGTCGTCGGCTTCCCGAACGTCGGTAAGAGCACCCTCGTCAACCGTCTGGTCGGCGGCACCGAGGCGGTCACCTCGCCCGAGCCCGGGGTCACCCGCGACCGCAAGCGGCTGGCGACGGAGTGGAACGGGGTCCGCTTCGAGCTTGTCGACACCGGCGGGATCGATCTCGGCGACGAGGCGGAGCTGGCGCGCGACGTGCAGGCGCAGGCGCGGCTGGGGATCGCCGAAGCCGACGCGATCGTCCTCGTGGTCGATGGGCGCGCCGGGCTGCGCGGGGGCGACGCCGACCTGGCGAAGACGCTGCGCGGCTCGCGGGTGCCGGTGATCGTCGTCGTCAACAAGGCCGACCGTCCCGACGACTTCGCCATCACCGCCGAGTTCCACGCGCTTGGGCTCGGCGACCCGATCGGCGTCTCCGCCACGCATGGGCTCGGCACCGGCGACCTGCTCGACGCGATCACCGCGGCGCTCGGCGACCGCGAGCCGCAGCCCGAGGAGGACGACCGGGTGCGGATCGCCGTCGTCGGTCGCCCCAACGTCGGCAAGTCCTCGCTCGTCAACGCCTTCCTCGGATCCGAGCGGGTGATCGTCTCCGACATCGCCGGGACCACCCGCGACGCGATTGACACCGAGGTCGAGGTCGACGGCCGCCGCGCGATCCTCGTCGACACCGCCGGGCTGCGGCGCCGCTCCAAGGTCGCCGGGACCGTCGATTACTACGCGCAGCTGCGTTCGGAACGGGCGGTCGAGCGGGCCGACGTCGCGATCGTTGTCTGCGACGCCTCCGAGGGGGTGACCACCGAGGACATGCGGGTCGCCGAGATGGCGATGAAGGCGGGCTGCGCCACGCTGCTGGCGATGAACAAGTGGGATGTCGGCGAGACCGACATCGACGACGCCCGCGCCCGGGTCGAGCGCAAACTGCGGCTGCGGCCGGCGGTGATCACGGTCTCGGCGAAGACCCGGCGCAACGTCAACACCCTGCTGCCGCGGGCGCTGCAGCTCGCCGACAAGGCCGCCGAGAGGATCCCGACCCCGGAGCTGAACCGCTTCGTCAGCGACGTCGTCGCCAAGCACCCGCCGCCGAACAAACGCGGCAAGCGCCTGCGCCTCTACTACACGGCCCAGATCGGGGAGAGCCCGCCGCGGGTGGCGATCCAGGTCAACGACCGCCGCCTGATCGCCCGCGACTGGGCCTACCACCTGGAGAACCGGATGCGTGAGGCCTACGCCCTGGAGGGCGTGCCGCTGATCATCGATTTCGTGCCTGCATCGGGCCGCAGGCGCTACGGCGACTGACCGGCGCCCCCGCTCGACCTCCGCTGATCAACATTCCTCTACCCTTCCGCCATGCCTACTTCCAAGCCGCTCGCCGAGGGCGAGTACCTCTTCACGTCGGAGTCAGTCACCGAGGGCCATCCGGACAAGGTCGCTGACCAGATCTCCGACGGCGTCCTCGACGCGATCATGGCCGAGGACCCGGGCGGCCGCGTCGCCTGCGAGACCCTCGTCAACACCGGCATGGCCGTGGTCTCGGGGGAGATCTCCACCGACGTCCACCTCAACATCCCGGAGATCGTCCGCGAGACCGTGCGCGGGATCGGCTACGACCACGGCGACTACGGCTACCACTGCGATCACATCTCGGTGCTGACCTCGATCGACGAGCAGTCGCCCGACATCGCCCAGGGAGTCGACCAGGCTTACGAGACCAAAGTCGATCCGTCCGACGACGACGAGCTCGACGTCGCCGGGGCGGGCGACCAGGGGATGATGTTCGGCTACGCCTCCGACGAGACCGAGGCGCTGATGCCGATGCCGATCCACCTCGCTCACCGGCTCTCCGAACGGCTCGCCGCGGTGCGCAAGGACGGGACGATGGGCTACCTCGGCCCCGACGGAAAGACCCAGGTCTCCGTCCGCTACGCCGACGGCCGCCCGGTCGCCGTGGAAAAGCTCCTGATCTCCGCCCAGCACGACGAGGGGATCGACTCCCAGAGCCAGATCAAACCGGAGCTGTGGGAGAACGTCGTCCTCCCGGTCCTCAACGCCGAGGTCCCCGGCCGCTTCGACGAGAGCGAGCTGCAGGGCGAGTTCCTCTGCAACCCGACCGGCAAGTTCGTGATCGGCGGCCCGGTCGGCGACGCCGGCCTCACCGGCCGCAAGATCATCGTCGACACCTACGGGGGCATGGCCCGCCACGGCGGCGGCGCCTTCTCGGGCAAGGACCCGTCCAAGGTCGACCGCTCGGCCGCCTACGCGGCCCGCTACGTGGCGAAGAACGTCGTCGCCGCCGGCCTGGCGCAGCGCTGCGAGGTCCAGGTCGCCTACGCGATCGGCGTCGCCCACCCCGTCTCCCTGATGGTCGAGACCTTCGGCACCGGCAAGCTCCCCGACGCCCGCATCTCCCAGCTCGTCGAGGCCGAGTTCGACATGCGCCCCGGAGCCTTCCGCGAGTACCTGGACCTCCACCGCCCGATCTTCCAGAAGACGGCCGCGTACGGCCACTTCGGCCGGGGGGATCAGGACTTCACGTGGGAGAAGACGGACCGCGCCGAGGCCTTGCGGGCCGCAGCGGGCGCCGAGGCCGCAGCGGCGTAAGAAGCCGCAGCTAGGGACAAAAAGCGGCTGGGTAGGGGGCGAGGAGTTAGCCGCTCCGAACTTTGGGGGGCTATGGACCCCCAAACCTCGGAGAGGCGAAGTTCGGCAGCTTGGGAGCTGGCTCGACGGCAGCATGGAGTTCTTACGCGCCAGGATCTTCTAGGGCTTGGATTCAGCGCCGAAGCGATCAAACACCGCACTAGAACTGGACGGCTACACCCCGTAGCGCGAGGCGTCTATGCGGTGGGGCGCCCGCGCTTGAACCGCGAGGGACGCTGGATGGCCGCAGTACTCGCTTGCGGACCCGGTGCGGCGCTGAGTCACCGCAGCGCAGCCGCGCTCTGGGGGTTCGGTAGGGAGCACGAGGACTACATCGACGTCAGCGTTGCGCGCGAGTCCGAAGCTCGGCTACGCGGCATCCGCTGCCACCGCCGTCCCGCCCTGCCGCCCAGCGCCATCACCAAGCGCCTGAACATCCCCCTCACCCAGCCTGTTCAGACGTTCCTTGACCTCGCCACCGTCACAGGGCCGAAAGGCCTCGAGCGCGCGATCAACCAGGCGGACAAGCGCGACGTGATCAACCCCGACGCGCTTCGCAAGGCTCTCGACGCCCACGCCGGCGACCCCGGCGTCCGCCCGCTCCGCCGCATTCTCGACAAGCACACCTTCCGCCTCTCCGACGACGAACTGGAACTCCTCTTCCGCCCGTTGGCAGCCGCGGCGGGTCTGCCGACCCCGCTCACCAAAGTGATCGTCAACGAGTTCGAGGTCGACTTCTTCTGGCCCGACCTGGGCCTCGTCGTCGAGACGGACGGCTGGCGCTACCACCGCACGCCCGCCACCCAGACCCGTGACGCCCTGCGCTTCCAGACCCATACGGCGGCCGGCCTCACCCCAATCCGCTTCTCGCACTGGCAGGTCAAGTACGAACCCACCCACGTCTTGAACATCCTCCGTAGCACGGCCACGCACCTGCGCGGCGACCAGCACCCCAAAAAAACAAGGAAAGGGGGATGGTGCCGCCCCCCGGGCCCCCCACCAT
>JBQCHW010000347.1:0-8039 GCA_051954315.1 Solirubrobacterales bacterium | reverse complement strand
TCGATCGACGGGGTGATCCTCACGGCAGTCCTCGGCGAGATCCCCGATCGAGCAGCTGCCCTTCGCGAGATCCGCCGCGTCCTCAAACCAAACGGTCGCCTGGTTGTCGGCGAGCTGTTCGGCGATCCCCACTTCACCTCTCGCGGCAGCCTGGAGCATCTGGGGGCCGAGGCCGGGCTCGACCTGACCGAGGCTTCCGGACCCGCCTTCGGTTACTTCGCCCGGCTCGAACCGAACTGAAAGACGCTCCGCGCCCGCTCGGTTTTCAGCGCCGTTCGCGCGGCGTTGCCGCCGGGCCCTCCGTGTAGCCCCCCGCCGGGATGGGCTGAGGCTGAGGCGAGATAGAGGCCCCGCACCGGCGTCGTCGGCCGCCCGAACCCCGGGTAGGGCCGGAAGATCGCCTGCTGGTAAAGCATCGCGGTGCCGCCGTTGATCGCGCCGCCGACCAGATTGCGGTTGTTGCGCTCCAGGTAGACGGGGCTCTGGAGGTGGCGCTTGACGATGCGGCTGCGGAAGCCCGGTGCCAGCCGCTCGACCTGCTCCTCCATCCGGTCGGCGAAGCGCTCGGCCTCCTCCTCGCGGTTCCAGTCGCCGGTCAGCTCGCCGGCGGCGTCGCGGATCGGGCTCTGGGGGACGTGGGTGTAGGCCCAGGCGGTCTCGGCTCCCTCCGGGTGCCGGGAGGGGTCGACCATCGAGTACTGGCCGAGGACGAGGAACGGCTCGTCGGGGATCGCCCGTTCGGCGAGCTGCACGGTTGCCTTCGTCAGACCGCCGATGCCCTCGGCGACGTGGACGGTGCTCGCCCGCCGCGCCTCCTCCGCGGTCCAGGGGATCGGCTCGCGCAGGGCCCAGTTGACCTTGAAGGTCGAGTTGTCGTACTGGTAACGGCGCAGGTCCTCGCGCACCCGGTCGGGCACCACGTCGGGCGGCAGCATCTTCAGCATCAGCGCCGGGGCGCCGCAGTCGGCGAGGATCGCCCGCTCCGCCTCGAAGCGGCGGCCGTCGGCGGCGATCGCGGCGCGGGCGCGGCGCCCCTTCACCTCGATCCGCTCGATCGGCGTCCCGCACAGGACCTCGCCACCCTTCGCCCGCAGCCGCCGCACCAGCGCCGCGGTGATCTCCCCGGCGCCGCCCTCGGCGACCGGGTAGCCGTGCTGCTGCCCCAGCCCGCAGAGGACCCAGCCGAAGAGGCCGCCGCCGGAGCTGTCGGGGGTGAGATCGGCGTGGAGGGCGTTGCCGGCGATCAGCCAGCCGGCGCCGTCGCCCTTGAACTCCTCCTCGGCCATCCGCCGCGCCGGCAGCAGCGAGAAGCGGGCGAAGTCGGCGAGCCCGCGCGGGCCAAGCGCGCTCAGCATCCCGAGCCCGGGGCGGATCGGCGGCAGCGGCGTCAGCAGTGCCCCGACCAGGTGCGGGCCCGCCTTGCGCCAGAGGGCGAAGAGCCGCCGCCAGGCGTCGCCGTCGCCGGGCGCGAAGGCGTCGAGCGAGGCGCAGGTCTCCTCCAGGTCCATCGAGAGCAGGGCGCAGCGGCCGTCGGCGGCCGGGTGGGCGACGACGCCTTTCGCGCTCAGCCAGTTGAGCCCGTAGGACTCGAGCTCCAGCGGCTTGACGTAGCGGGAGGCGAGGGTGAGCGGGTAGAAGGCGCTGTAGAGGTCGTGACGAAGCCGGGCTCGGTGACTTCGCCGCTGCGGACGGCGCCGCCCGGCTCGGGCTGCTCCTCGCAGACGACCACGTCCCAGCCGGCGTCGGCGAGATGGTTGGCGGCGATCAGGCCGTTCGGCCCGGCCCCGACGACGACGGCATCCGTCTTCACCCGAGCCCTATACCCGGGCCGCCCATCCTCAGCCGCGACCGATCGCGCGCAGCATCCCGTCCCAGGCGCCGAGCGCCTTCGTCGTCACGCTCGGCCGGCCGCCGAAGCCGCCGTCGGTCTGCCCGGCACCCCTGCCGTCGCGCAGCGCCCCCTCGCCGGCCGGGCGGTCGCCGGCCGTGTGCTCGAGGCGCGCCAGCGCCTGCATCGCCCGCTTCGCGGCGGAGCCGAAGTACGAGTAGAAGAAGACCTGTACGCGGGCGAGGCCGCCGGCCGTCATCTCGTCGCGGGGATGGCGGATGACGCCGAGGACGGCTTCGGCGACCGACTCCGGCGAGTAGACGGAAGGAAACGGCGGTTCGGGCGGCAGCAGGCCGGTCGAGCTCTCGAGGTTGCTCCACAGCGGCGTGTCGACCGCGCCCGGGTTGACCAGCGACAGGGTCACCGAGGAGCCGCCCTCCTCCAGCTCGATTCGAACCGTGTCGAGGAAGCCGACGAGGCCGTGCTTCGAGGCGGTGTAGGCCGCCATCCCGGGCAGCGGCATTCGGGCGGCGATCGAGCCGACGCAGACGATCGCTCCGCGGGAGCCCTCCAGGTGGGGAAGCGCGGCGCGGATCGTGTCGACGGTGCCGCCGAGCACCGTGTCGAGGGTGGCGTCGAAATCGTCGGGGTCGGTCTCCGTGAAGCGCCCGAAGGAGAGACTGGCGGCCGAGGTGACGAGAACGTCGAGGCCGCCAAGCTCGGCCGCGGCCTTGTTCACCGCGGCGGCGAGCGCCTCGCGATCGGTGACGTCGGCGCTGACGGCGATCGCCTCGCCCCCCGCCTCGGTCAGCTTGCGCTTCGCCGCCGCGAGGCCGAGCTCGTTGCGGGCGAGAATCGCGACCCGCGCCCCCTCCCGCACCAGGCCTTCGGCAACGGCAAGGCCGATGCCGCTGCTGCCGCCGGTGATGAGGACACGCTGGCCGGCGAGCTCGCGCTCGCGGATCGGGTCGCCCTCGGGCACCCCCTCGACCAGCCGCTTCAGTCGCGCCAGCGCCTCCGCGTTCCGCACCCGCAGGGCCGTGTCGGCAATCGGGTTGCCGGCGACGAGGGTGGTGAGGCGGTCGCCGGGGTGCTCGTCCATCGTCAGCTCGGTGCCGCCGGCGCTCTTGCGCAGGTCGATCGCGATCGTCGCCGTCCCCAGCGGCCGCGCCTTCGCCTGCAGGACTATCCGGCGCGGCGGGTCGACCTCGAGCACCTCGGTGTGGTCTTTGAGGTTCACCGGCCAGGTGCCGACCTTGTGGTGGAAGCGAGAACCGACCGCGGGGAAGCTCTCGTCGTGGTCGCGGACGCCGGCGGCGCCGACCACCCATTCCGGATAGCAGTAGGGGTTGGAGAGGACCGCGAAGACCTCCTCGGGAGCGGCGTCGATGTGGACCCGGTTACGCGCCATCGTTGCCCTCCGCCAGCGCCATCACGCCTTCCTCGGCCCCGTCGCCGTCGCGGAAGAAGTCCCAGAGCTCGACCCGGTTGCCGGCGGGGTCGGAGAAGTAAACGGAGCGGTCGCCGCCCTCGTGCTCGACCGGGCCCTCGACCTCGACGCCGTCCTCGCGCAGCTGGGCGCAGAGCGCGTCGAGCCCGTCGGCGCTGACCGAGAGTGCGAAGTGGACGTGGCGGCCGCCGCGGTCGGAGTACTCCTTCTCGCCCGGCGACCAGATCCCGAGCCGGCAGCGCTCGCCGACCCCGAGCCAGACCCGGCCCTCGTCTTCGACCAGCAGCCGCCGCAGCCCCAGCCCTTCGTAGAAAGCCTGGAGACGATCGACGTCGTCGGTCTCCAGGACCAGCTCGCAGATCCCGGCGATGGTCATACCCCTGGTTTCCCCTTTCCTTCTGAGTTCAAGCTCTCTCGCAGCGAAGCCAGCAGCCGCGCGGTGATCGAGCTGGAGAGCCGCAGCTGCGTCTCCGCCCGCGGCGGCGGCAGCTGCTCCATGTACTCGCGCGCCTGCTCGGCGAGGTCCGGCGCCAGCGGCGCGGCGAGCGTGGCCGCGGTCTCGGCCGCCTCGCGCACCACCGCCGGCTCGACGCTCATCAGGCACTCGAACTCGCGCTCGGGGTCGCCCGGAGCGGAGCGCCCCGGCTGCTCCCAGGCGACCAGGCAGGCGGCGTGGCCGGGTGCCTCGCAGATCAGCGCCCACTCGCGGGAGACGGGGTGGTCGCGCTCGATCGGCAGCTCGGCCGGCCCGCCCTCCGGCCGCCGCGCCTGCTCGAAGTCGGCGAAGACGAATGCGCATTCGGCCCCGGCGGCGAGCTCGCGCCAGCGCGCTTCGCTGCTGCGGTAGAAGCGCTCGCGCTGGAAGAAGCCGACCAGCAGCGCCCGCTCGGCGCGAGCGGCGCTCTCCTCCTCGATTGCATGGGCCAGCGGGGTCAGGTGGCGCTTGCGGATCGTCATCGGCTGCAGGTCGGGACGGCGCTCGCGCAGCTGCGCGAAGAGCGAGGGGACGGGAGAGGGGGCGACGCGGGCGCGCTCGATCGCCACCGGCAGGGCGATCCCGCGCTCGCGCTCAGCGACGACGCGGAGGATGCGCTCGATTTCCTCGGGCGCATAGCGCCGGTGGCCGCTGGGTTCCCGCTGCGGCTGCGGAAAGCCGTAGCGGCGCTCCCAGGCGCGCAGGGTCGCCTCGGTGAGGCCGGTGGCGCGAACGACGTCGCCGATGCTGAGGGGGTTCTCGTCAAAGTTAGACACGAGGTACAGGTTTATCTCTACCGCCAGATGGCTACCCGAGGAGTGAACGATCTAACCCCGGCCAGCAACCGGAACAAGCCACAAGGAGGCAGGAGATGTCCACCATCGAGGAGTCGATCGAGGTCCAGGCGCCGCTGCGCGCGGTCTACGACCAGTGGACCCAGTTCGAGGAGTTCCCGCGCTTCATGGACGGGGTCGAAGAGATCCGCCAGCTCGACGACACGCACCTGCACTGGGTGGCGGAGTTCGGCGGCTCGCGCCATGAGTGGGATGCCGAGATCACCGAGCAGAAGCCCGACGAGCGGGTCGCCTGGCGCAACACCGACGGCAAGGAGAACGCCGGCGTCGTCACCTTCCACCGGATCGACGACGACGTCACCCGGGTGATGGTCCAGATGGACTTCGTCCCCGAGGGGATCAAGGAGAAGATCGGCGACGCCCTCGGCGCGGCCGACCGGCGCGTCCGCGGCGACCTCGAGCGCTTCAAGGAGCTGGTCGAGGCGAACGGTGCCAGCGGCGGCTGGCGCGGGGAAGTGAAGCGTCCCGACGAGGCCTGAGGCAGCCTCCGCCCTACGGGCCGGTCAGGAGAGGTCCTGGCCGGCCAGCGCTTTGACGAGGAGCCCGTGCAGCTCGGACCGCTCCGGCTTGCTGAGGTTGCATAGAACCTCGTCCTCGAGATCCTCCATCCGCGCCTCGGCCTTCTCCAGTGCCCGCAGGCCCGCCGGGGTGATCTCCACCAGGTGCCGGCGCCGGTCCTCGGGATCGCGGCGACGCTCGATGTAGCCGTGCACGTCTAGGTCGTTGAGCAGGATCACGCAGTTGTTCGGGTCCAGCATCAGCGACTGGCCGAGCGCCTTCTGCGGCGTTCCCTGGTGCTCGCGCAGGTAGTCGAGGGCGATCAGCTGCTTCAGCCGCATGCCAATGACCTCCTCGGTGGCGCGGCGGAAGACGAGCCGGGAGAGGCGGGTGATCAGGCTCATCGAGCCGGTTGCGGTTGCCGGGTTCATGCGCAAATTCCCATTATGTGAATGATCTTAACGCGTAGGATGATAATCACTGATACAGTGACTATCCTATGTCAGGTACTAACTCCACTTTACTCCAGTCCCCGTCCAACTCCGACCGCTCCCGCTGGATGGCGCTTGTCGTCCTCTGCATCGGGATGCTGATGATCGTCCTCGACGCGACGATCGTCAACGTCGCGCTTCCCGCGATCCAGGACGACCTCGGCTTCTCGCAGAGCAGCCTCGCCTGGGTCGTCAACGCCTACCTGATCGCCTTCGGCGGCCTGCTGCTCCTGGCCGGCCGGTTCGGCGACCTGCTCGGGCGTCGCGACGTCTTCCTCTCCGGCTTGACCCTCTTCACCCTGGCCTCGTTGCTCTGCGGCGTCGCCCAGACCGAGGAGATGCTGGTCGTCGCCCGCTTCGTCCAGGGCATCGGCGGCGCTCTCACCTCGGCCGTGATCCTCGGCATGATCGTCACCATGTTCCCGGAGCCGCGGGAGCAGGCGAAAGCGATCGGCGTCTACAGCTTCGTCGCCTCGGCCGGCGGCTCGATCGGGCTGCTGCTCGGCGGCTTCCTCACCGAGGCGATCAGCTGGCACTGGATCTTCTTCGTCAATCTCCCGATCGCGGCAATCACCGCCGTCTTCTCGCTGCGGCTGCTGCAACGCGACAAGGGCCTCGGCCTCGATCAAGGGGCCGACGTCCCCGGTGCCCTGTTGATCGTCGCCTCGCTGATGCTCGGCGTCTACACGATCGTCGAGGCGAGCAATTACGGCTGGGGCTCGGCCCACACGCTCGGTTTCGGCGCCGGCGCAGCCTTGCTGCTGGCGGGGTTCGTGATCCGCGAGAGCCGGGCGGCAAACCCGCTGGTGCCCCTGCAGACCTTCCGCTCGCGGAACCTCACCGGCGCCAACGTGATCCAGGCACTGATGGTGGCGGGGATGTTCGGGATGTTTTTCCTCGGCGCCCTCTACCTCCAGCGGGTGCTCGGCTTCGACTCGCTCGAGGTCGGCCTCGCCTTCCTGCCGGTGACGGCGATCATCGGCACCCTTTCGCTCGGCTTCTCGGCGAAATTGAACCTCCGCTTCGGGCCGCGGGCGACCCTGATCCCCGGGCTGGTGGCGATCGCCGCCGGGCTGCTGCTGTTCTCCCAGATCTCGGTCGACGGCAGTTACTTCGCCGACGTGCTGCCGGCGATGGTCCTGATCGGGACGGGCGCCGGGCTCTCGTTCCCCTCGGTGATGAGCCTGGCGATGTCGGGGGTCGCCCGCGAGGACGCCGGGCTCGCCTCCGGGCTGGTCAACACGACGCTGCAGGTCGGCGGCGCGATCGGCTTGGCGGTGCTGGCGACGATGTCGACCAACCGCACCAGCGACCTCCTGGCGGAAGGTGCCTCCGCGGATTCGGCCCTGACCGACGGCTACCGGCTTGCCTTCCTGATCGGCGCCGGCATTGCCCTGGTCGCGGTCGCGGTGGCGGCTACCGTGCTGCGGCCGGCGCCGGCGGGCCAGGAGGCGGTGGCCGAGCCGGACGAGGCGGTCCAGCCGGTTCTCTCCTCCGAGGCCGCCTAGAGAATCGTTCCCCGCGCCGCCTCCACCTGCGGCGGCGCGGGGTAAGCGAAACGTCCCGACGAGGGCTGATCGAGCCCCTTCAACCCACCGTTGGCGTACTCCCAAGATCCGCACAAATTCGGGCGGTTAGAGCACTAATTCGGTGTAGGTTCGTTTAATCAACACTCCGGATGAGCATCGTCGCGGGAACGACGACGGCTGGGAGTGGGGTGAGGCACACAGGGTCTGTCTTCGGTTGGCATATCGCTACGCGAGAAATCCGAGCGAAGCCGAAGACATAGCTCAGGATGCCTTGCTCCGCGCCTGGCGTCGGCGCTCCACCCTGCGCGACGCCGAGCGCCGCAACCAGTGGCTGGCGGCGATCGTCCGCAACGAGGCCTTCCGCCAGCACGCGCGGGTTCGGCCCGACCCGACTTCGACGATCGAATATCGCGAGGGGGAGGAAGACGAGAGGGTGCTGGCGGCGGTCGAGCTCGCCGACCTCCACGCGGCGCTGCAGGGCTTGAGCGAGGGCGACCGGCAGCTGCTGGAGATGCGCTACGAGGAGGATCTGACCCAGGCCTCGATCGCCGATCGCCTCGGGGTCCCGGAGGGAACGGTGAAGGTGCGCCTGCATCGGGCCCGCGCGAAGCTGCGCCTGCTGTACGTAGGGGCGACCGTCGCTACCTGAAATTCGGACCGCTGTACAAGGACGGCGGCGGCCGTCGCGACGAACATCTCGTCATGAAGACGGCACCGCGTCAGATCGTCGCTTTCGGCGGCGGCGGCTTCTCGATGGAGTCGGGCAATCCCCTGCTCGACGACTACGTCCTCGGCCTGGCGAAGGCGGAGCGGCCGCGGGTCTGCTTCCTGCCGCAGGCCAGCGGCGACGCCGACCACTACATCGTCCGCTTCTACCGCGCGTTTTCGGCCTCGCGCTGCGAGCCCTCGCACAT